>CAWUOA010000034.1:0-16490 GCA_963923225.1 uncultured Planctomycetaceae bacterium | reverse complement strand
CCTTGTGCTTGAGGTAGTTGAACTTGCGGAACAGCCACACCTCCTGCTCGCGGGTCAGGAGCGGCACCTCGTAGAGGCTCGCCAGGTAGGCCGGCAGTCCGGAGGGGCGCCGCACGCGCTTGGCGGCCTCGTCGGTGCCCGGGAAGGGCTGGTCGACGACCTCTTCGGCGCTGCGCCGGTCGAACAGCGCGTTGGGGATGAAGTCGAGCGGCAGCTGCATGACATGCTCCGCCCGCTCGGTGAGGATCACCCGGTAGATGCTCGCCTTGGAACGGTGGAAGCGCTCGGCGATCGACTCGACCGAGTCCCCCCTCGACCACAGCTGGAAGATCCGGGCGCGCGTCTCAGGGCGGAGCCGGCCGTCGGCGGCGGGGAAGACCTCCTTCCCCGGGTGCTTCTGGTCGTGGTGCTTGATGGTGTAACGGATCGTCTCGACGCTCCGGCCGAGACGCTTGGCGATCCGCCGATGGACGTCGGCCGGACAGGCTCCGGCAGCGGCGAGCCGGCGGGCCCAGTGGATGATCTTGTCGTGGTCGTCGGTCGAGAGCTGGCTGAAGCGGCTGCCCCGCTCGATGCGCAGCGGATTGGCGGCCACGAAGCGATCGACGTCGGCCGCGAGGAATCCGACCCGCTTGCGGCCGGCCACGTCGTGGCTCCGGGCCACGAGGCCGTGGGCCCGCCACCGGGAGATCGTCTTGGTGGAGACGTTGAAACGCTTGGCGAGCTCCTCGATGGAGAGCACCTCGCTCGAATCGGCGGCGGCGCCACCCTCGCCGGCGGACGCCCCGACCTGGGGCGGGAAGGCCATCTGTTCCTCGGTGAACAGGCGCACGACGGGACCTTGGTCGAAAGAACGCATCGAACTCCTCCTTGGCCGGCTATCCATCGCCGGTCGAACGGTTGGTCGGGACGGACGGGCGGGCGACCCCTGACTTCGCCCTCCCGCCGCTCGGTTCGGCGCGGTGCCGATCGAGCCCCGATGGTGTTCCGCCACGAAACAGTCTGTCAGGCCAACTGGCTTTCAGGCCATCTCGAGAGGCGCTGGATGCACGGCGGAGCGGCCTGAACCACTCCACCGTCCGAGCCGGTCGGGCATGAAAGGGACGGACGAACCGCCCTTCGACATGCCCCGGATCGATCCATCCGCCTGCTTTTGGCTGCCGACCGGTGCCTTGCGTACCGGTGGTCTGCCCGGGACTTCCTTGCCCCATTCCCATTCTCGGGACGCCGATTTATACGCCCGACCCGGGAAAAAGTTCTCCGCGGAGGGCCTTGCTCTGGAGTTTTTTTTCGCGACGCCTTCCAAGTGGCCCCGGACGACGCCCCCCAGATCGGCGCAAGTCGTTCGCCGGTGAGGGTTTTCAGTCCGGCAGGCGGGCGTCGCGTCGCACGGACATCCGACGGCGATCCACCAAAGAGTCCTGGAAAGAGAGGGGGAATGGGTCGACGGACACTTGGGATTGGGCCCTGCCGCGGGTGCACGGGGCAGCGTCGCAGGAGCGCGTCAGGAGGATTTCGGGGCCTCCCGGCGGCTCGGACGAGTGCGCCACGGAAGCGATCGTGACCGCTTGACTCCCCCCGTGGCGTCGTGGAATACTGCGCGTTTCGAGAAGTGTAGCGGTGTTGACCCTCCCCGGCGCCCGCCGGTGGAGCGCGTCCAAGGTGCGCCGTGGACGGATGCCGTGCTTTTCCTCGCGGTCCGCGGCGCCCCTGCCGATGGGCCGGATACCGGGGGAATCGGCGGCATCATCGTTCCGAACCGAACCGTGTGCCGTCTCGCCATCGCCGCCCGGGTCGGCCGACGGCAGTCGGCACGTGGGGGGCGGCGAGCATCAGGTGACTGCGGAGTAGCCAGCCATCGACAAGAATCATCGAATCAACGAGCAGATCCGGATCTCCCCGATCCGTGTGATCTCCGCCGAGGGTGCCCAGCTGGGCATCATCCCCACCGACGAGGCGCTGTCACGGGCCCGCGAGGCGGGCCTCGATCTGGTGGAGGTGGCTCCGAACGAGAAGCCGCCGGTCTGCCGGATCATGGACTTCGGCAAGTTCAAGTACCAGCAGAAGAAGAAACAGCACAAGACCCACGTCCACCACACCAAGATCAAGGAAATCCGGCTCCGTCCCAAGACGGGCGATCACGACATCGAGTTCAAGGTCAACCAGGCCCGCGGTTTCCTGCAGCACAAGGACAAGGTGATCGTCTCGGTGGTGTTCCGCGGCCGTGAGCTGGCCCACATCGACGAGGGGCAGCGCGTGATGAAGAACATCATCGAACAACTCGATGCGGACGGAAAAATCGAGGCCCCGCCCCAGCAGATGGGAAAGCGGTTGGTCTGCACCCTTTCCCCCCGCTGACGCCCCGCCGACCACCGATCCCTTTCCACACCCCGAACCAGCCGTCCAACCCGGAGAAGCGACCGTGCCCAAGCAGAAGACCCACAAGGGTGTGAAGAAGCGTTTCCGTCTGACCGCCACCGGCAAGGTGAAGCACCGCCGGGCCGGCACCAGCCACCTGCAGGTCCGCCTCACCGCCAAGCGGAAGCGGAACTTGCGTGGCACCGGTGTCTTGGCCTCCGTCGACACCCCGAAGATCGTCGCCGCGCTCGGCAAGTACAGCTACTGAGCCCTGCCCGATCCCGGTCCCGCCCCCCTTGCAATCCCGGCGGAGGGCGGGACGATGGTCGATTCCCCTGCCGGGGCGGCCGTCGACCCTCGGCCCGCTCCTCCCCCGATTGACCCCCACGACTCCCATCCCGTTCCACGGCGTCCAGCGCCGTCTCGAGTTCCCGAAAGACCAGACCCATGCGTACCAAGAGCGTCGTTCCCCGTCTGCGTGCCAAGAAGCGTCTGTTCAAGCGGGTGAAGGGGTCGGTCGGCGGTCGTCGGCGCCTGCTGCGGACCGCGAAGGAAGCGATCATCCGGGCCGGCGTGTACGCCCGCCGCGACCGTCGGCGGAAGAAGCGTGACTTCCGCCGCCTGTGGATCGTCCGCCTCAACGCCGCCGCCCGCGAACGAGGTCTCCGCTACAGCCAACTGATCGCCGGCCTGGACAAGATCGGCTGTGAACTCGATCGCCGCACGCTCTCCGAGATGGCGGTCCTCGATCCCACCGGATTCGACGCCATCGCCGCCCAGGTCCGCGAGGCGCTGGGGGTGCCGGCGCCCGCGGGAGCCGCCTGACCGGCGAGCGTTCGGTGGGAACGATGTCGCTCGATGCATTCCGCGCCGACGTCGAGCGGCTGCGTGCCGAGGCGGTGACGGCGTTCGAGGCCGCCCGTGACGAAGCGTCGCTGGAAAGCGCCCGCGTGGAGTTCGCCGGGGCGCGGAGCGGCCGGCTCAAGGCGATCCAGAAGCTGCTGGGGGCGCTCGACGGCGCCGACCGGCCCGAGGCGGGCCGTTGCTTCAACGATCTGAAGGCGGCCGTGTCGGGTGCCCTCGACGCGGCTCAGGCCCGTCTCGGCGGTGCCGCGGGGGAGGCCTCCGCCATCGACGTGACGCTCCCGGGGGAGCCTTTCCGGCTCGGTCACGTCCACCCGATCACGCAGACGATCCGCCGCGTCCAGGAAATCATGGCGCGGTTGGGGTTCGAGAGCGTCGACGGACCGGAAGTCGAAGACCAGTGGCACAACTTCGAGGCCCTGGCGATCGGGGCGGAGCATCCGGCCCGCGACCCGCTCGACAACTTCTACCTCGCCGTGGCGCGGGGGGCCGATCCGCTCCTGCTCCGCTCGCAGACGAGCACCGTGCAGATCCGCGTCATGGAGCGCCGGCCGCCGCCGCTGCGGATCGTGTCGCTGGGACGCGTCTACCGGCCCGACACCGCCGACGCCACCCACTACCCGATGTTCCATCAGGTCGAGGGGCTGCTCGTCGAGCCGGGCACGACGATGGCCGACCTCAAGGGGGTGCTCCGCTTCCTCGCCTCGAGCTTTCTCGGCGGCGACGTCCATGTCCGCTTCCGTCCGTCGTTCTTCCCGTTCACCGAGCCGAGTGTCGAGGTCGACATGGAGTGGGGCGGACGGTGGGTGGAGATGGGGGGCGCGGGGATGGTCGATCCGGCCGTGCTCGCGGCGGTGGGCTACGATCCGGAGAAGGTGTCGGGCTTCGCCTTCGGCCTGGGGGTGGAGCGGATCGCCGCCCGCCGCTACGGCGTGGCCGACATCCGCGACTTTTACCGCAACGACGTGCGGTTCCTGGGGCAGTTCTGACGCGGATATCCCCTCCATGATCATCTCGACGAAGTGGCTCGCAGACTACGTGCGGCCCGAGGCCGGCGTGGACGAGATCGTCCACCGTCTCCTGATGAGCGGCCTGAACCACGAGGCCACCTGGCACGTCGGTGACGACACGGCCATCGACATCGAGGTGACGAGCAACCGCCCCGACTGTCTGGGCCACGTGGGAGTGGCCCGGGAGGTGGCGGTCCTCTTCGACCGCCCGCTCCACGTACCCGATCCGCGCCTCGTGGAATCGGCCGCTGCGGCCTCCTCCGCGATCCGCGTGGAGATCGCCGACCCGGACGTCTGCCCCTCCTACACCGCCCGGGTGATTCGCGGGGTGCGCGTCGGGCCGAGCCCGGCGTGGCTCGCCGACCGGCTGCGGACGGTGGGCATCGAGCCGGTGAACAACGTCGTCGACGTCACCAACTACGTGATGCTGGAATGCGGCCAGCCGCTGCACGCCTTCGATCTGGCGAAGGTGCGCGGGGGGCGGATCGTCGTCCGCCGCGCCCGGGAGGGCGAACGCTTCCTCGCCATCAACCACAAGGAATACCTCCTCACGCCCGCGATGGCGGTGATCGCCGACGGGGAAGGGCCGGTGGCGATCGCCGGCGTGATGGGGGGGGCGGAGAGCGAGATCGGCCCCGCCACGGTCGACGTGCTGCTGGAGTCCGCCCAGTTCGCGCCGCTGGTGGTGCGCGCCGCGGCGCGGGGGCTGGTCCTCATGAGCGCCTCCTCCTACCGCTTCGAGCGCGGGCCCGACCCGGCCGCGGTGGAATGGGCGAGCCGGCGGGCGGCGGCGCTGGTGCAGGAGCTCGCCGGCGGCGAGGTGCTCGCCGGTGCCGTGGAGGCCGGCGCGCTGGTGGGGGGCAGGGCGTCGATCGACCTGCGCCACGGCCGCGTCGCCGAGGTCCTCGGCGTCGAGGTGGCGGCCGACCGGCAGCGGGAGATCCTCGTCGGCCTGGGCTTCGTCAAGGAGGCGGCCTGCGACTCGCGCTGCCGATGGCGGGCTCCGAGCTGGCGCCGCGACGTGACGCGCGAGATCGACCTCGTCGAGGAGATCGCCCGCATCGAGGGGTACGACAAGGTGCCGGAGGACCGCCCCATCCACGCCAAGCCCGTGGAGCTCTCGGCGCGCGAGCGGGCGATCCGCCTCGCGGGCGAGGTGCTCGTGGCCGCCGGGATGTGCGAGGCGATGACGCGGAGCGTCGTCGCCGAGGCGCTGGAGGCGACGGCGAGCCCGTGGACGACGCAGGCGCCGCTCCGGGTGTCGCCGGCGCTGGTCCGCGGCGCCGACCGTCTGAGGCGGACGCTCCTTCCCAGCCTCCTGGAGGCACGCGGCCACAACCGGTCCGTCGGCGCCCCGCACGGGGAGCTCTTCGAGGTGGCCCGTGCCTATCTCGGTCGGCCCGCGGGCGCGCCGGGCGATTCCCCGCTCGAGGAGCCGTTGCTGGCGGGTCTCGTCACCGGCGGGGGCTATGCCGTGGCCAAGGGGCGGGTGGAGGCGGTGCTCGCACGGCTGGGGGTCGATCCGGCGACGGAGATCCGCTGGCGACCGGCGACGATCGATCTCTTCGCGCCGGGCCGGGCCGCGGAGATCCTTCTCGTCCGTGACGGCACCACGACGCGCGTCGGCGTGCTGGGTGAGGTGGCCGCGAGCGAGCTCAAGCGATTCGGTCTGGAAGGCACCGCCGCGGCGGCGGAACTGCGCCTCGACGCGATCGAGTTCGCCGTCGATCGGCCGCGCCGGCTCGTCCCGCAGAGCGACTATCCCGCGGTGGAACGGGACCTCAATCTGGTGGTCGACCGGGTGGTTCCCTGGGGGGATCTCGAGCGGGCCATCCGCGCCGCCGACACGCATGACCGGGCGATCGAGTCGATCCGGCTGGTGCAGGTGTGGGAGGACGCCGAGCGTCTGGGGCCCGGCAAGAAGAGCATGGTGGTGGGCCTGCGCCTCCGCAGCGCCTCCGGCACGATCTCGAGCGACGAATCGAGACGGATCGTCGAGGGGATCGTGGCGACCTGCGGACGGGAGTGCGGGGCGGTGCTCAGGGGGTGAACGGCGCGATCCGAGGGCGTCGACATGGCGGATCTCCACACACTCGCCCGCCTGGCCCGCTCGTTCCGTCCCGTGCCCGGTAGGGACGCCGTCCTCCTCCACCTCGGCCGCGACGTCGACATCGGCGGCTACGAGGCCGGCATCAACGTCCGATCGGCACTCCTCCTGGCCTGCCTGCTGGGTATGGGGGGCGCCGAAGTCCACGCCGATCTCGGTCCCTCCCACGGCCGGCAGTGGTGGCGGCTCCACTATCCCGGACAGCGTTGGAGCCCCGTGCCGCGGCGTGCCTGCCGCTTCGGCCTGGTGGTCACCGACTCCCCCGATCGCGTCGAGTGCCGCCACGACGTCCTCTGGAGGGTCGATTACCGGATGGCCCCCCCGGCCGCCGACGACGGTGCCACGGTGCACCTTCCCTATCCGATGTCGCCGATGGTGCTCGAGCAAGGGGGCCTCGAGAGGCTGGAGAGCGTCCGCGGCGGGCGGCGGCCGATCCGGATCCTCTTCGCGGGGCACTTCGAGCGCGCGCACTACGACCGCCCCGACGTCCACGAGCGCCGCTTCGGGAAACGGAACCGCTGGGCGCTCCTCGAGCACCTCCGCGCCGGTGGCCGAACCGTCGAGCCGGCTTCCCGGGCCGATCTCGAGCGGCTCCTCTCCGAGGGCGTCGGACGGAAGGGGATCGTCGTCGTCGACGCGGCCCGCCTGCCCGTCGCCCCGCGGGAGTGGCTCGCTCTGGTCGCGAAGGCGGACTTCTTCTTCTGTCCCCCCGGGCGCATCATGCCCCCCTGCCACAATCTCGTGGAGGCCCTCGCCGTGGGGACGATCCCGATCACCAACGCTCCGGAGTGGTTCTGGCCGGTGCTCGGCGACGGCCGGGAGTGCCTCGCCTTCGACTCGACGGCCGCCCTCGACCGCGCCGTCGATCGTGCCCAGGCGATGACGGAGGCGGAGGTGGCCGGCATGCGGGCCACGGCGATCGACTACCACGACCGCCACCTCGACCTGCGCCGGATCGCCCACGGTCTCGCCGCCCGGCGGCGGGAGCCGCTTCGTCTGACGCTCGTCGACGAGACGCTCCACCGTGTGGAGGCGCTGCCGGTGACGGAGGAACGACCATGACGGCGGGGCGGGACGGGGTCGACGTCTCGGTGATCGTCTGCACGCGGAACCGGCTGGGGGCGCTCGAGCGGACCCTGTCCACGATCGAGCGCTGCCGAATCCCCCCCGGCACGACCGCCGAGCTGATCGTCGTCGACAACGGGTCGACCGACGGGACGGCGTCCTGGCTCGGTGGATGGCGTGGGACGCTTCCGCTGCGGACGGTGACGACGCCGACGCCGGGACAGACCCGTGCGAGGAACGCCGGACTCGCCGCAGCCCGCGGCCGCGTGCTGGCGTGGACCGACGACGACGTCGAGGTGGAGCCGGAGTGGCTCGTGCGTCTGTCACGGCCGATCCTCGACGGCGCCTGCGACGCGGTCGCGGGGCGCGTCGTGATCCCCGACCGGCTCCGCGAGCTCGTGGCCGGGACGCCGCTCGAGCGGAGGCTCGGGGCGCTTGCCGCCACCGACTGGCCCGACTGGACCGCGCCGCCGCGGATGGTCGGGGCGAACATGGCCTTCGGACGCCAGGTGCTCGCCGCCGTGCCGGCGTTCGACGAGTGCCTCGGCCCGGGCCCGAACTCGCTCGGCTTCCACGACGAGACGCTCTTCGCGTGGCGCCTGCTCGACGCCGGGTTCCGTCTCGGAGGCGCCCCCGACGCCGTGGTGCATCACCACTTCGACCCCACCCGGCTCGATCCCGCCTCGATCGACGCGATCGGGTCGCGCTTCGGGAGGTCCTCGGCCTACGTCGACTGGCACTGGTACCACCTGCCGCCCAAACGCCTGTGCCGTCTGCGGAGCCTGCGGGCGCGGATCCGTCATCGATTGGCGGCGATCGGGGGAGGGGCGTCGGCCGCCGCCGAACGGAGCTACCTCGACGCCTTCTCCACGGCCTATTTCGACCAGTTCCGCCGCTGCATGCGGGAGCCGAGGAAGTACGCCCGGCGCGGGTGAGGGGGCGGGGGCCGGCCGAGCGATGTCCGGGCCCGATTTGCGGCATACTTCCCGGGCAGCCGTGAAGCCTCGTCTCCCGCTCCCCCGCTCCCGATGGCCTACTTCGACCACAACGCCACCGCGCCGCTCTGTCCGGAAGCCCGCGCCGCCTGGCTCGACGCGGCCGGGTCGTTCGCCCACAACCCCTCCGGGCTCCACGCCGGCGCCACGCGCGCCCGCGACCTCCTCGAGCGCTGCCGAGACTCGCTCGCAGGGCTGCTGGGGTGCGACGACGTGCGGCGGATCGTCTTCACTTCCGGCGCCACCGCCGCCAACAACCTTCTCGCCCGTCACCTCGCCCGCACGTCCCCCGCGGGAGCCTTCGTCGTCCTCTCGCCGCTCGAGCACCCCTCCGTCGACGCCTCCTTCCGGGCGGCGTTCCCCGGACGGGTCGTGGAGGCGGACGTCGACCGCGACGGCGTCGTCGGCGCCGCCGCGCTCGCAAGCGTCCTCGAATCGCTCGCCGGTGCCGACGTGGCGGGCGTGTCGGTGATGGCGGCGAGCAACGAGAGCGGCGTCCTCGAGCCCTGGGACAGCCTCGCGCGGGAGTGCCGCGATCGCGGCGTGGCCTTCCACACCGACGCCGCGCAGTGGCTCGGCAAGCTCCCCGCCGCGGGCCTCGCCGCGTGCGACTGGGTCACCGGCAGTGGGCACAAGTTCGGCGGACCGCGCGGCGTCGGGTTCCTCCTCGTGCCCGAGGGGGGGGGATTCCGCGGCGACCTCGGCGGACCGCAGGAGGGGGGCCGCCATGCCGGCACGGAGAACCTCCCCGGCATCGCGGGGATGGTGGCGGCGCTCGAGGCGCGCGAGCGCGACATGGCGGGGACGGTGGCCCGCGGCACGTCGCTCCGCGATGCGGCGATCGGGGCCCTGCGTCGAACGCTCCCCGGAGCGACGGTCGTCAGCGGCGGTGCCGATCGGCTCTGGAACACGCTCGCGGTGCTCGTTCCCGGCGCCGATTCGCGGAAGCTGGTGGCGGCGCTCGACCGGGCGGGAATCGAGGCCTCGAGCGGATCGGCCTGCAGCGCCGGCGCCGCCTCGGCGTCGCGCGTGGTGGCCGCGATCGGCCCGCGTCTCGGCCTGGCTCCGGGGGCCCCGATCGGCATGGTGCGGCTTTCCTCCGGGCCGGAGACCGGCGAAGCGGAATGGCTCGCCGCGATAAGCGCGCTCGGGGCGGCCGCCGGCGGCGGAGCGCCGCCGCCACGCGTCGAGCTGCACTGACCGGCCCGACCCGCGTCGGGCTCGTCAGCCGCGTTCAGCGGCTTTCCCCGAGACGGCCGGCGCGCTCGAGCGCCGCGAGGGTGAAGACGAGGGGATAGAGCGCCTCGTCGTACCAGAGCTTGGCGAAATAGAGGCCGATCGGGGCCGCAGGAAAGACCCGCCCGCCATCGGTGCGCTCGAGGAGCCAGGCCACGCCCCGGGCCGTCGCCGTGCGGGCCCGCGCGGCGAGCTCGGCCCCCGCGCCACGGCCCGCCGCGACCGCGGCGAGTGCCTCGACCGCCGCCGCCGTCTCCTCGATCGCCGATTCCGTTCCCGGGGCGCAGGGGAAGGAACCATCGACCGCCTGGACGTCGAGCAGCCACTCCGCACCGCGGCCGTCGTGCGTGGCGAGCACCACCTTCGCCGTGCCGTAGACCGGGTTGGCCTGCTCGGGATGGGCCTGGTTCCCGAACCACAGCGGCCACCATGCCCCGTCGGCGCGGCGCGTGGCGTCGAGGTGCCGGCGCGCCGCGGCCAGCGCCCTGGACAGTCGTGGATCGGAGGCGATGCCGGCGACCCCGCCCCAGGCGTCGGCCGCCCGGAGAAAGTGGGCGGTGATGTCGGGGCAGGACGTGTCGAAGGGGAGCCGGCCCCAGCCGCGGCAGAAGGTGGGGATACCGCCGTCGCGGTTGGCCAGGTCGACGAGCCAGTCGAGCGCCGCCCGGGCCGAGGCGATCCCCTCGGCCGTCGTGCCGCCCCCCTCCGCCCGCTCGAGGCAGTCGAGCGCCACCAGTCCGCCGCTGGTGTCGTCGGCGTCGGGCACGCCGCCGGGCAGATCGGTCCAGGCCCAGCCTCCCGGGGCCGCGCCGGTGTAGGGATGCACCCGCTTCCACTGCTGCCCGAGGAGCCACTCGCGGATCGCCCTGCGATCGCCGGCGGAGAGCCGCTCCCCGAGACGGCCGCCGGCGGCCAGCGCCCCCACCGAGAGCGTCGTGCACCAGGTGGCCAGGTCGGTGTCGATCGGCCAGGATCCGTCGGGCCGCTGCGAGGCGACGAGGAAGCCCGTCCCCTCGACGGCTACCGGGTGTCCCGCGAGCCCCATGCCGGCGAGGCTCATCGTCACGAAGCTCGTCAGCGGCGTCGCCTCGAGGAAGCCGCCGCCGTCCGGCTGGATCGCGCGGAGCGTGCGCAGCGTCGGGCCGCGGGCCATGTCACGCAGCGATCGCCACGGGAAGAACGCCGGCCGGTGGGCGTGGCGCACCTGGCCGATGGCGATCAGGGCGGGGAGCGCGTAGCTCACCACCTGCATGTCGACCAGCCGGAACGCCTGGCGCGGCAGCGTCGCCAGTTCGAAGGGGAGCTGCGGGATCGGCTTCCACGTGGCGGCGGAGCGGACGTCGCCGAGCCGGCCGCAGAGCGCCGTATGGACGAGGATCGGCACCGAGAAGGTGCGGTCGCGGCCGTAGATCCGCTCGAGCGCGGCGGCGAGGTCGGCGGGGGCGGTCGAGCCTGCCCGTGCGGCGATCCATGCCGCGGCCCGGGCGACGGCCGGGGAGGCCGTGCCGCGGTCGTCGTCGAGGGCCGCGAGCACCGACCAGCACAGCAGCGTCGTCGAGAGGTTGCCCGGGCTGGCGGGCGTGTCGCCCCAGCAGCCGTCGGCCAGTTGCGTGGCGGCCAGCCACGTGGCGCCCGCGCCGATCCGCTCCGCGTGCGCCGCCGCATCCACGAGACGCAGGGCGGAGACCGCCGTCGCGGTCGAGAGGGCGCTCGACGACAGCCGGCCCCGCCAGATCGGCCCCGTGCGTTCCGCGAGGAGCCTCTCCGCCGCCTCGCGACGGGCGGCGGAGAGGGCGTCCGAGTGGAGGATCGCATCGGTGGAGCGGTGGTCGCTCATGCGGTCGCGTGCCCCAGGGCCACCAGGCCGTAGAAGGTGTACTCCACGTCGGGCTCGTCGTCGGCCCACGAGCCGTGGAACGCGCCGACGTTGGTCCACAGCGAGTCGAGGAAGTCGAGCACGGTGTCGCGTCGGTCGCGCCAGCGCACGTCGAGTGCGTCGAGGGCGTGGAGGACCACCGCGGTGGAGAGGAGGTCGGGCAGTGGCGCGTCGGGGGCGGCGACGAATCCCCCGGCGGGATGCCAGCGGGCGAGGAACCACCCCGCGACGCCCTCCGGCACCGGCCGATCGAGCCCGCGGAGCGTCGCCACCGCGGCCGCGGTCGCGGTGGTCGATCCTTCGGGCTGCCCCGGCTCGTTCGACCAGCCGCCGTCGGCGCTGCGCAGCGCCGCGAGCGAATCGGCGAGGGCTCCGGGATCGGGGAGGGGCATGCGCAGATCGTCGTGGGCGTTGCGGGCGAGGAACCCGCCGTAGGCCGTGCCCCGCGACGCCCCGCGCCGCGAGGCGTAGCCGCCGTCGGCGGCGCGGTGGGGGGCGAAGGCGGCCGCCATCCGGCGGCGCGTGTCGTCGGGGAGGGCGCTCGGGGGAAACGCGGCCCAGGACCGTGCCAGGCAGCAGCGGTGGACCCAGTCGAGTCGCTCGCCCGATTCGAAGGACGCGAGCCATTCACGCGTGGCGGCGAGGTGCGGGCCGGCCCGGTCGAGGGCGTCGAGGGCCACCAGGGCGTCGAGCGCGAAGGAGGTGTAGTAGAGGTCGCGACGGCCGCCGCGGTCGACGTAGCCGCCGCCGGGTGCCGCGGTGGAATGGACGAAGCGCTCGACCAGATCGGCGGCGTCCCCCAGGGTCCGGCGGGCGAGCCGGGCGACCTGGAGCATCTGGAGTCGCTGGCTCATCGGCCGCTCACGTCCGCGCCTCGGCGCGGAGCCGTTCCTGTTCCGCCTCGCGGCAGTAGCCCTCGAACTTCACCTCGTCGAAGATCTTCCCGAGGACGCGGCGGAGCAGGCCCTTGAGCGTCGCCGAGGAGAGCCCGTCGAGGGCGCGCACCGCCTGCTCCTTGTAGCTCTCCAGCAGCAGGGCCGCCTTCTCGTCGGCCTTGCATTCGGCGATCGCGGCGCGGACCCGTCGGGGCTCGAGGCCTTCGACCCGTTCGCCGCGGACGAGCCTCGCGAAGAGCTCGCGGTCGTCGCCGCGGGCCCGCTCGGCGGCCAGCGCCAGCACCACGCTGGGCCGCGGCTGGGCGCCCGGCAGGAGGCCGGCGTCGTCCTGCAGATCGTCGAGGTCGTCCTTGATCTGGTAGGCGATGCCGACCGCCTCGCTGTAGGCGCGGAGGACGTCGGCCAGGCCGTCCTCGGCGCCGGTGGCGGCGCCGGCGGCGATGGCGCCGAGCTGGAGGGCGACGTCGAAGGCGGGAGCGGTCTTGAGGCGGAAGATCTCGAGCACTTGCCGGCTGGCGAGAGCCGCGGGGGCGCGGCTCCAGGCGAGCTCCTCCCCCTGGCCGCGGCAGAGCAGCCGTTGCGAGCGGGCCGCCTCGCGGACCGCGGCTGCGACCGCGTCGGCGGGCAGCCCCGACTCCGCGAGCAGCCGGTAGCCTTCGCCGATGAGCACGTCGCCGACGTTGAGGGCCACCGGAACGCCGTGAGCGCCGGGGAGCGTCGGCTCGCCATAGCGTTCCAGGTCGCCGTCCTCGATGTCGTCGTGGACGAGCGACGCTTTGTGGAAGCACTCCACCGCCACCGCCACGCACTCGAGTGCGCGCATGCCGGCCGCGGTCGGCTCCGGGGCGAGGGCGCCATGGACGGCGGTGGCCAGGAACGGCCGCCAGCGTTTTCCGGCCTTGGCGAGCCACTCGCGGGCGAGTCGCTCGGCGTGGCCCTCGGAAGGCCCGAGCAGCGCGTCGAGCGCCGCCGGCTCGAACCAGGACGCGACCCGGTCGTGGAGACCGCCGAGATCGGCGCGGCGCGAGACGTCGGCGGCCTCGAGGTGGATGTAGTCCCACACCCAGTCGTCATCCACCATCGTGTCGATGCAATCGTCCTGCAGGAGCGGCACGGCCACCGCGGGGATCGCCGCCGCCTCGACGAAGGGATGCGTCTTCTCCAGCACCGGCAGGCAGCTGACGCCCACGATGGCGTCGATCTGGCCGGTCTGGATCATCGCCATCACCAACGCCGAACCCTCGGCGACGAGGACGGCGTAGCCGAGCCGTTCGGCCTCGGCCTGGAAGTCCTGGATCGAGCAGAGGCCGCAGCTCTTGCAGAGGAGGCCGAACTCGTCGAACGGCGCCGGGCAGCGGCTCTCCACCCGCAGGCACTTCGGCATGAGGAGGAGCCGGCGATGGTAGGGGACGGCGGCCAGCGCGTCGCGCCACGACTCGTTGTTGACGAGGATCCCGGCGTAGTCGAGGTGGATCTCGGGCAGGCCGACTTCGGCCAGGGCCGAGCGGGCGCGGTCGCGCAGCTCCTCCATCCGCAGCGGGGGGACCGCCGGGCGGGCGAGGAGTCCGCGGCGGATCGCCTCCAACAGGGCCGTGCGCTCCGGCTTCGTCTGCGGGATCGACGGGTGGGGCGCGCGCGACCGGATCAGCGCCGGGGGCACGGGCGCGGGGAGGATCGCCAGCGGAATGGTGGAGCGGCCCGGGAGGGAGCCACGGGTGCCGGCGGCGTCGGGCGCGGTGGTGTCGGCGGTCGACATGCGTGGCGGCTCTCGGGGCTTTCGGCGGGGGGCCGGACGGATGGTCGAGCCGAACAGTCTAGCACGTGCCCGCGGGCCCTGCCCTAGCCCCCGGCGGCCCTGGCGGCGAGGGCCGCCTGGGCCCGTTCGGCGGCGGCAGCGGCCTTCCGCTGGATCTCTTCGGGCGAAGGCAGGGCGTCGAGCACCTCTCGGGGGATCGCCGCCGCGTCGGCGAGTTTCGTCAGGCAGCGGCGCCGTTCGGCGAGCGCCGCGTCGGCGCTCCGCTCCCGCGAGAATCGCTGCTTGGCGTCGGCGGACCGCTCCCGCAGACGGGCGTAGAGATCGCCTCCCAGCAGCGCCGAGATGTCGATCTTCATCTTCTCACGGCCGACGTCGGCCTGGTTCACGGGGGCCCCGTCGATCGGGCCGGCGTGATACTTGGGAAACATGATCGCCACGTCGGGACAGACGCGCGAGCAGGCCGGGCAGTTGACCTTGCAGTTGGCAGGGTTCTCGACGCGCAGCCGGTTGTCGCCGTCGACGCCGTAGACGTCGAACAGGCAGAAGCTCAGGCACTGCATGCAGTTGGTGCAGCGGACCGGGTCGATGACCGGGAACCAGGGCTTCCAGGCGTCGGCGGCGCCGGGGGCATTGAGCGGCCGGTCGTGACGGGCGCCGTCGACGAGCGCCACGACCTCCGCCGGGCCGCGGCCCGTGGTGTCGTGGACCTCGACCGGACCGGCCGGGGAGGTCACCTCCGGAGCCGAGCCGCCGAAACGGCCCACGACCACGAACGCCGCCCCGTCGGCGGCCTCCGCGGCGGGGCCTCCGCGGCGTGCCAGCGACACCGAATAGCCCCGGTCGAGGAGCGCGGCGAGCAGTTCGGCCCGTTCCGCGGCAGGCAGCGGCTCGGCCCCCGCCCCCTCGTAGAGCACCACGCGCGGTTGTCTGGCCACGAGCGTCGTCACGGGGAACCTCCTTCGGGCGTGCGGGGGGGAAGGGCACCGAGCGCCGCGATCCGTCCGGCGGCGGCCTGCTTGGCGGCCTCCTCCTCGCGGGCCGCGGCGCTCTCGGCGATCGCCGCGGCGTCGCCACGCAACATGCCGTCGAGGACGCGTGCCGCGGGAAGCGTGCGCATGTTGAGGATCTCGACCCCCGACTCGCCGAGCGGGGCGTCGGCGAGGTGGAAGAGGCCGCGCACTGCACGTGGCCAGCAGGCGGCGATCCGCAGCGTGCCACCGTCCTTCGCCAGGCGGGCGAGATCGACCAGATGCGGATCGCGCCGGGCGGCCATCTCGCACAGGTCGGCCACGGCCTCGAAGCCGGCGCCCGACTCCGCGAGTCCCGAGAGCACCTCGGCCTTCACGTCCGCCGGCACCACCTGCGCGAACGCGCAGCGGCAATAGAGCATCCGCACGCTTCCCTCCGGCGGGCCCGCTTCCGTCATGCCTCGCGCCCTCCGCTCGGAGCGCCGGTCCGGCCGGCCGGATAGGTGCCGAAGTCGTTGAACCAGTGCCGCTTCGCCAGCCGGTAGATCCAACTCTTCTCCGGCACCTCGCGGCCGGGGAGATCCTGGCTCGATCGTGGCGACGCGGCGACGAGCTCCTCCCGTGCGGTGCCCCGGAGGGTCGTGTCACGGGCTCCGTGGCGGTCGGCGATCTCGAGGACCAGCCGCGGGTTCTCGAGCATCACGCATCCCCGGCTGTGGGCCGCGGCCGCCTCGCGCATGTCGCGGAGGAAGGCCGAACGGGTGACGGTGTCGTAGAACGATCCGGTGCGGGCGTCGTCCACGGCGAGCTGGATGATCGGGCAGGGCTCGACGAATCCGGTGGGGCCGACGTGGTGCGTGATCCCCGCCGCCATCGGGCACAGCGCCTGCCCCTCGCCGTCGTAGTAGGCGTCGACGATGCCGATCGGCTTGCGGGCCCGCATCGCCACGACGAACTCGCGCACCTGCACCAGCTGCTCCGGCCGCAGCGAAAGCTCGGGGGAGGCCTCGGGGCCGACCGGGCGGTAGGTGTGGAACCAGGCGTAGTGCACCCCCAGCTCCACCAGCCTGTCGAGCCAGCGCTCGGTGAGGAGCTGGTCGATGTTCGACTGGCAGAGGCTCGTGGCCACGCCGGTGAGCATCCGTGCCTCGATGCAGGCCTCCAGGCCGCGGAGCGTGCGGTCGAGGACGTGGCGGTTGCCCCGGCGGACGTCGCTGGTCAGCGCGTCCCCCTCGATGCTCACCAGCGGCGTGGCGTTGCCCAGACGCGCGAGCCGCCGGGCCACGTCGGGGGTGATCAGCTGACCGTTGGTGAAGATCTGGAAGTAGCAGTCGCCGTGGCGCTCGAGGATCTCGAAGA
>CAWUOA010000033.1:0-16670 GCA_963923225.1 uncultured Planctomycetaceae bacterium | reverse complement strand
ATAAGAGACAGGGGCGGGGGGTGCCGAAGGGACAGGCGCCGCCCCACGCACGGCGCCGTGCCGGGCGGGGGCCGCTGCCGGAAGAACCGACGAGTATAGGAGGCTCGGGCGGAAGTGCATCGCGGGGCAGCGTGCGACGGGCCGGCGGCGCGTTCGGGGGCGGGACGATCGGTCCCGCGTCTGCCTCGAGCGTCGTCCGCGGGGTCATCCCGACCTCCGGGGCCGCATCGGAGAGTCCCCTCGGCGGAGGGGTGTCGCGGGCCGGTTTCGGCCGCCGCGGAGGGGCGAAAACGGGCTGCCGCGGCCGCAGAAATGGCGATTTGATTCCGCCCCGTCCCCTGGGTTGATTGGAGGGACGGTTTTCCCCTCCAGCCCCCCTCTCCGACCATGCACCCCAGCACTCCGGGCCCGCGGGTTTTCGGTCCTTTCGACGGCGATTTCGATCCTTTCGAGGACGACGCCGACGCCACCGTGCTGATCCCACTCGAGCGGCGGCCGACGCCCCGGCGCGGCTGAAACGGCCGCTCTCAGAGCCTCCTGAGCGCTCCGGCCAGCAGGATCAACAGCGCCAGGCAGAAGCAGGCCAGGATCAGCCAGAACGAGATCCGATCGAAGCGGCGGGAGGTCGGTGGGTCGTCGCAGGTCTCGTAGAGCCACAGCGAGATCGTCGACTGGGCGAGCGTGATGAAAATCGTGCCGATTCCCAGCAGGCTCACGAACCCGGCCAGGGAGAAATCGCCCGATTCCGGCATCTGGGCGTTGACCAGGTAGCTGTTGGCGACCACCGCGAACAGCGCCCCCACCCCCAGTCCGAAGCGGGGGTCGACGTGGGTCGGCTTGATGAAGCAGGGGAGGAGCGCCACCCCCACCGACACGAACAGCGCCTGGAAGAGCTGGAGGAACATCCCCATCCCCCGCCGCTCGATCTCGATGGCGAGCCTCGGCTGCGACCAGGTGCCCCTCGCGTCCGGATCCCCCGGCCAGCCGCGGCCAGTGAGGTAGGAGTGGGGGTTCTCGACCGCGTGGTACCGGCCGATCGTGAATCCGGAGGCGCTGGCGCGGCGGCTGACGGCACTGGCGCGGTCGTCGGGCACGAAGAGGAGGTCGGGACGCTGCCGGGCCGCGTACTCGAACGACGCCAGCAGCAGGTGGCGGTCGAAAGGATAGTTCACGACGCCGAAGCCGCGGTTGAAGTGCAGGTCGAGGCGGCGGTGGACGTAGTGCCGGCCGTCCGCGTGCCGCTCGCGGAGAAGGATGCTCTCGCGAATCGTGCCGTTGACCGGGAGGAGCCCGTCGAAGGGGTCGAAGTCGGGGTGACGCGGGTCGTCCTCCCACGCGCACCACACGTCGAGGATCGTGTCCCAGCCGCCGTCGTGGACGGAGACATGCTCGATCCCCTCCATGTAGAAGCCGATCGTGACGCGCTGCGCGTCGTCGGTGTCGAAGGACTCGATCACCGGCAGGCCCGGATCGGGGACGCTGGGATCGAGCGTCGTCTCCCAGGCCTCCGCCTCGAGGCGGTGCCAAGCGCGCTGCATGGAGGCGAGCCACAGCGTCGGGACCAGGAACGCCGCCACGACCATGGCGATCCAGATCTCCAGCCAGCGTCCGCGGAGCGCCGTCGGGAGACGGGAGACGAGCGAGGAAAGCGTTCCGCCGGCACGCCCGGACGGACGGCGGCGTGGGGTGGATGGTGTCGTCATCGGCCGGCTGGCTCCTCGACGGGGCGTGCAGAGGCGTCGGCGAGAGCCCGTCTCGCGTCGTCCGAGGCGGGCATGTAGGCCACGGCCGTGCGCAGGGCCGCCAGCGCCGCGGGAGGGTCGATCGGCAGGAGCACCCGGCCCAACGCCAGCCAGCCCGGTCCGTGGGCCGGCTCGATGCGGAGCAGGTCGCGGAGCACGTCGGCGGCCTCCGCGGCCCTCGCCTGTGCCACCAGGACGTCGGCGAGGGCGGAGCGGGTCTCCAGAGCACCGGGATCGAGGGCCAGAGACTCGCGGAAGGCCCGTTCCGCCGCCGGCAGGTCGCCCCGTTCGGCGCGCAGCCTCCCTTCCACGAACAGCCACACGTCGCGGTGCTCGGTCTCGAGCCTTCGTGTCAGCGCGGCGGAGCGGTCGAGATCCCCGTCGCGCTCCAGGCGGCCGACGAGGGCGAGCAGGCCGCGTTTGCCATGGACGTGCTCCGGCACCGCGGCGTCGAACGGGTCGCCGGGCCAGGGGGCGTCGGCGGGTAGCCTCGCGGCCTCGGCGAGGAGCGCCCCGGCTTCCTCCCTCTCGCCGCGGCGCACCGCGGCGGCGGCGGCGAGCTCGCGCGCCTCCCGGCGCACGGCGGGGTGGTCGCGCACGGGGCCGAGCACGTCGAGCGCCTCGCTCGACGAGTCCCCGGCGACGAGCAGCCGGGCGAGTCCCAGCCGGGCCCGAGCATGGCCGGGTTCCGCGGTGATCACCGCCTCGAAGTCGGCCCGGGCGCCGGGCCGGCCGAGGGTCGCGAGCCACTCGGCCCGGCGGAGCCGCGGCCAGACGGCGCGGGGTTCGCGTCCGATCGCGTCGTCGACGTCGGCGAGCGCCGCCTGCGGGTCGCGGCGGCCGAGGATCACGGCGGCGAAGTAGGGCCAGCGCCAGGAGCGGGTGTCGCGCACCGCCGCCTCGCGGAAGCCGGCCACGGCGGCGTCATCCTCGCCGTTGGCCGCGAGGACGAGCGCCAATTCCCCCCACGCGGCGCCGGAATCGGGGCTGCGGACGACGGCGTCCTCCGCCGCCCGGATCGCCGCGGCGACGGCCGGGTCGGCCGCGGCAGGGAGCGTCGCGACGTCGGGCAACGCCCGCCGCGGGCCGCGGAGCGACAGGACGAGACCCAGGCCCGTCAGGGCAGCGACGGCCGCCGCGATCGCCGCGACGGACTTCGGCGCGATTCGGCGGTTCATGGCAGATCCCCGGCGCCGCGGCGGAGTTCGACCGCACGGTCCGCCGGGCCGCCGGCGAACCGCTCCACGCTCCCGTCGGGCCAGCGGACGACGATCGACTCGACCGCGTCGGCGTCCCCCAGCCCGAAATGGAGGCGGGGATCGTGGCTCGAAAGATAGCTCGAGCCTGGCTGGAGCAGCCGCTCCCGGCTCCGGCCTCCCGCCGTCACCGTGACCACCGCGCCGATCGCGTCACGGCGCAGCGCCGGGTCGAAGGCGCGGACGACCAGCCAGTGGCCGAGCCGGGGGGCCACGTTGTCGAGGAGGAGCACCCTGCCGGCGGTCGTCCCCGCCACGAGATCGACGTCACCGTCGCCGTCGATGTCCCCCGCGCACAGCGGCCGGGCGACGTTCGCCGCGGCGCAGAAGTCGGGGTTCGCCGCCGACACCGATGCGAAACGTCCGCTGCCGTCGTTGGCGAGGAGGACGTTGGCCTGCGCGTACGGCCGCCATGCCTCCGGCAGGGCGGACGGACCCGCGGGCTTCCCGGCGAACACGGCGCCGCTGGTCCAGGCGAGGTCGAGGTCGCCGTCGAGGTCGAAATCGGCGAGCACCGTGCCGAAGCCGGTGGTCCGCGGTGCGGCCGTGAGCCCCGCGGCGGCGGTGCCGTCGAGGAACGATCCCTGCGGCCCCTGCCTCCACAGCGTGTGGTTCTCGGTCTCGAGGTGCGTCACGAACAGGTCGGAGAGGCCGTCGCCGTCGACGTCGCCCCAGGCCACCCCCATGTTCGCCGCAGCGTTCCCCAGCATCGTCACGGCGACGCCACGGAGGACCCCCTCGTCGGCGAACGTGCCGTCGTGCCGGTTGATCCACAGCCGGTTCGGCTGGCGGTCGTTGGCGGCGAAAACGTCGGGCCAGCCGTCGCCGTCGAAATCCGCACACAGGACGCCGAGGCCCGCGCCGGGCCCGGAGCCCAGTCCGCTCGATTCGGTGACGTCCTCGAAACGGGGCTCCGCGCCCGCGCCGAGGTTCCGCCACAGCGTGGCGGGGACCGAGGGGAATTGCTCGGGGCCGCAATAGTCGCGGGCGCCCGAGCGGCCGTGGCAGACGACGCCCGGATCGTAGGCGACGTAGTTCACCACCACCACGTCGAGCCAGCCGTCGCGGTCGTAGTCGACGAGGCTCGCCGAGCTGCCCCAGGCCCGGCTCGCGAGGCCGCTTTCCCCCGTCGCCTCGTGGAACCTGCCTCCGCCGTCGTTGACGAACAGGCGAACGGCCCCGTACTCGCTCACGAACAGGTCGGGGAGGCCGTCGTTGGTGAGGTCGCCGACCGCCACGCCCGATCCGAAGCCGGTGACGTCGAGCCCCGAACCGGCGGAGACGTCACGGAACCGGCCGGAGGGCTCTTGGAGGAAGAGCCGGTAGGTCGAGGCCGAGGCGGGTCCGGCTCCCTGGAGGAGGAACAGGTCGAGCCGGCCGTCCCCCTCGGCGTCGAACAGCGCCGCGCCGTTGCCCATGCTCTGCGGCATGAAGAACGATCCTACCGGCCCGGGATCGTTGACCGCGTCGATGCCGCGCTCGGCCGCCACCTCGACGAACCAGCGCGGCGCGGCGGCGGTCTCCGTCGGCGGAGCGACGCCGTCCCTCCCCTGCTCCACGCGACCGCACCCCGCCGCCAGCGCGAGGAGGATCGCCTGGAAGGCGAGGCAGCGCGGGATCGTCGGTGGGCCATGCATGGCCCGATGGTACCGCGCCGCAGGGGGGGCTTCGCCGATCGGCGCCGGGGGTTCTCCGGGCGTTCCCGCTCCGGCGCCCGAGGCCGCTCAAGGGGCCGAGGGGGGCGTCGCCGCGCCGCCGGCGGCCGGCGCCGACCATGCGGGCGGGGCGCCTGGCTTGGTGGCGGCGAGGATGTCGCGGATCGCCAGACGGTCGTCGGCCGAGAGGTGCTTGAAACGCGGGCCGGGATCGGGGGAGGAGAGCGCCTCGTCCATCCGCTTCCAGAAACGCCCCCGCAGTTCCTCCGGAAGGGCGTCGAAGCTCTCGGAGTACACGAGGAAGCTGCAGGGATGCCGGAACAGCCGGCGCGAGAGGTCGAAGTCGCGCAGCGACCGCCCCCGCGCGTCGCGCGGCCCCTCCGCCTGGAACTCGGCCGCGAAGGGGGTCGTTCCCTCGATCGGCCCCGAGAGGGGTGCCTCGTCGCAGAACAGGAATCCTTCCACGAGGCTCGCCGCGGCGCCGTCGAGGACGGTGTTCGTGCTCGGCCAGCGGTAGTCGGCGGGCTGGCCGAGGTCGCGATTGAGCGCCGCCTCGCGGTGGAGCGCGGAACGGACGTCGAAACTCGCGCGCGTGATCGTGTTGTGGGTGGCGGCCTGGTGGGCGAGGACCGAGAGGGCCACCAAGTCGCTGTGGGGGGTGAGGTAGCCCGAGGCGCCGAAGCGGTCGGCGAGATCGACGACGTTGAGCCCCGCTGGGTCGGCCTCCTCCGCCGACGCCGGCCGCGACTTGTAGGTGACGTTGCCGAGGTGGCGCTGCTCGCCATGCCGGCCGGTGACGTACCAGCCCCCCCACCGGTCGGCCAGGGGGGTGGAGTGATCGACCCGGTGGGAGCCGGCGGAGAAGATCGGCTGGCCGCTGGCGGAGGGGTAGACCGAGCGGATCACGTGGCCGGGAACGCCCCGCGTCTGCGAGCCGCCGTGGCAGAGGAGGCAGTCCTCGGTGCGGCGCACGAAGCGCGGATGCTCGCCCGGCACCTGATCCATGGCGTAGAAGACCGTGCCCAGGAGCGGGTCGGCGACCGACACCTCCACCACTTCGCCGGAGCGGACGTAGCCGATGTAGACGTCGTCGTTGAAATAGAGGGCCCGGGGATTGCGCGGTCCGATGCGGGTCTGCTGGAGGCTCGTCTTGGAGAAGACGAGCGTCTGGCTCGAGCGGGGAACGCGCAGCTCCTCGAGGACCGAGGGAAGCCAGCCGGTGCGGTCGTCCCAGGCGAGCGTCGCCTCTCCGGCGTCGAGCTTGGCTTGGAGGCGCGAGACCGGGTTGTCGGGCGGGGATGCCGAGTAGCGCAACGGCGCCTGTTCGAAGTCGTCCTCGGCCCGTGCCGACGGCTGCGGGCCGGCGGCGACGAGCGCCGCGACCAGGAGCACCGGCAGCGCGAGGAAGGCCCCGGGAGCCGCGCCGGACCGCCGGGCGCTCACCGCTGGCCGGCAGGAAAGTCGCACAGCGGCACGCTCTTGCTCGGCTCGGAGAGCACTTCGGCGAGCGTCGTCGCCGCGAAGGCCTTCTCCATCGCCTCGAGCGCCTGATCGAGACGCCGGTGGAGCGGACAGAGCCGGGAGCCGTGGCTCGCCAGGCCCACCGGGCAGGTGGTGATCCGCTGGATCGGGTCGACCGCCTGCACGATCTCGAGAATCCGCACCTCGCGCGGCGACCGCGCGAGCGTGAATCCCCCGCCGACGCCCCTTCGGCTCGTGACCAGGCCCCCGCGGACGAGTCCCTGCATCACCTTCGCCAGATAGGCCACCGGCACCCGCGTCGCCTCGGCGATCTGGTCGACGGTCCGTGGTTCCTCCGGCGACGTCGCCAGGAATGTCGCCGCCCGGAGCGCGTATTCCACTGTCTGGGAAAGCATCGGAGCACCGATTGGAGGGGGTGTCTGTCATTGTGCGGGCTCCCCTGGGAAAAGCCAGCCAACCGCGCCGCGGACGGCGGAACGCTGAAATAAGGACTTTCGTATCCATTATTATCGGCGCGCGGGGGCGAATCAATGCAGCTTGGGGCCGGCCAGACGATCCACTCGGACGAATCGCCGATTCCCGCGGGGGAATCGGATTCGGATCGCGGGCCGTCCCCTTCAGCGCGTGCCGAGCGGGAGCACGAGGAGCCTGCCCCCCTCCTGCCCGCCGCCGATGAGGAGCGTCCCGGGAGATCCGGGAGCGTCCTCGAATCCCATCGCGGCGATTGGCCAGCCGGGGCGGACCTCGTCGATCATGGCGCCGGTGTCGGCGTTGCAGAGGCGCACGGTGTCGCGGTCGGCGATGACGAGCGAGTGGCCGTCGCTCGACCAGGCGATGGCCAGCGGCGTCCCACCCGTGGTGATGGTGGGCCCGGTCGGTGTTCCGGTGTCGGCGTCGAGCACGTGGACGACATGGTTGCGCGTGCCGTAGGCGATCCGCTTCCCGTCGGCGGACCAGGCCACGGCGAGGATGTACGCATCGAAGTGATCGTGGCCGTGGACGATCTCACGGGGACGGCTCCCCCGGGGCATCCCCGCTGCGTCGCAGGGGAGGACGAACAGGTTCGGCCCCGCTCCGAGCGCGATGCGGCGCGACCCCGCGTCGGTGGCGGCCAGCGCGTCGATGACGTGCGGCATGGTGGCGACGTGAGTCGTGGCGTCTCCGACGATCGACATGATCCCGAGGTCGCGATCGGTGGCGGCGGCGACCAGCCCGGACGCGACCATCGTCATCGACGTGAACTTCGCCGTCCTGCCGATCGGCGTCACACTCACGCTCCCCCCGTCCGCGGTGGACAACGCCAGGAGACGAGATGGTCCGCCGTAGGGAACGGCGCCGGTCGGCCGATCGACGGCTTCGGCGACGACGGCGACGCGATGATCGGAACTCCCCGTCGAGCGAACCGGATCCTGAATCCGCACGTCGGGTAACTCGCGGCACCCGCCGTCGGGCCCGCAGAGGATCGCCGGGGAGTCGGCGCCGGACACGAGCCATTCTCCCCGTGAGCCGAACGGCGCCACGCCCGTCACCGGGCCGGCGTCGGTGGTGCTCTCCCGGAATCCGGAGAGATCGGGTCGCATCCGGGAATCCCACCGGCGCACGGTGCCGTCGGCGCCGGAGGAGAGGATCGTGCCGGAGGTCTCCCAGATCACGTCCCATGTGCGGCCGAGATGGCCCACGAGCCTGTCGGTCTCCGTGCCGGTGGCTGCGTCGAAGATCCTGATCACGCCGTCGCGGCATCCTGTCACGATCCGGGTGCCGTCCGGCGCGATGCCGCACCCCTGCACCCAGCTGGGATGGCGGGGCAGCCGCCGGACGAGCGTGCCGCTGGCGGTGTCCCAGAGGTGCGGCGTCTGATCGGTGCCGATCGTCACGAGTGTCGAGCGGTCCGGGGAAAGGACGATCTGTCCGATGTTGCCCTCGGGAATCGCCATTTCGCGTACGGCCCTCCCGTCTTCGGCACGCAGCATCACCACCTTCTTCTCCGATGCGGCCGCGATGGTGTCGTCGTCGACGAACAGGAGGGCCTGGGTATCGGGTGGCTGTCCCGCGTCCTCCGGCCATGTCCCGAAGGGCTCGTAGCGGGAGACGTCGCCGGTCGGCGTGCCGTCGGCGGCCAAGGCCTGCACCTCGACGGTGCGTTCGCGACCGCCGAACGCGATCCTGTCACCGCGGGGCGAGAACGCCACGGTGAACAGCCCGTCTCCCCGCGTGATCTCGGCGAGTCGCCGGCCATCGTCCCGCCGCCACAGACGGACGGTGCGATCCTCGCCGACGGTGGCCACCGTACGCCCGTCCGGAGAGAACGCCACGTCGTTGATCTCGTCGTGTGCCGCGACGACGAGCGACGGTTCGGCGGCCCCCGGCGCGAAGACGAACAGCGTGCCGTCGGCGCCGCCGACTCCCACCGTGCCGTCGTCGGCCTGGCCCAGACAGTAGAGGTCGGGCCGCTTCGCGTGGAACGCATCCGCCGCACGGGCCCGGTCGAGGAGACGCTGCCGCTCGGGACGCGTGCGCGCTTCCAGCCAGCGCGCCGGCAGAGTCGATTCCAGCTGCGGGGTGGCGAGGATGCCGACCGCCGCCTTCGCGTCGCCCAGCCGCCACACGTCGAAGGCCTTCTCCTGGTCGTCCGATCGTCGCCGGAGGCCTTGCTCCTCGGCCGTCGTTCGTGCCTCCCGAGCCAGCCGGACGGCGACGACGGCGGCGAGGAGTGCGAGCCCCAGGGCGGCGGCGCCGCCGATGGCGGCGGCATCCTTGCGGACATGGCGGACGAGCCGCTCGAGGCGGGATCGGGGCCGGGCGATCGTCGGCGACCCGGCGAGGAACCGACTCAGGTCTGCGGCGAAGTCGGCGGCGGACGCGTAGCGATCCTCCGGGCGCTTGGCCCGGCTCTTGAGCCCGACGGCGACGATGTCGCGCGGCAGTCCCGGGACCACCTCGTCGGCGGACCTCGGCTCCCCGAGGAGGATCGCCCGGAAGATCTCCGTCTCGGATCGGCCGGCGTGGGGGGCGGTTCCCGTGAGCAGACGGTCGAGGACGAGGCCGAGGGCGTGGACGTCGGTGAGCGGACCGACCGCGCCGAACTCCCGCTGGTCGACCTGCTCCGGCGCCATCCAGGCGCGCGTTCCCATCGTGGTCCCCTGCTGCGTCAGTCTGGCCCCCTCCTCGCCCCCTTCGTCGGCCAGACCCACCGCGAGGCCGAAATCGGCGAGCTTCGCCCGGCAGGGAATCCCCTCGACCTCGAGCAGGCCGCGCGGATCGGCCGCGAGGAGGACGTTCCCCGGAGTGATGTCGCGGTGGACGATGCGCTGGCCGTGCGCGTGGGCCGTGGCTTCGGCGAGATCGCGGACGAGTTCCGCGGCGAGTCGCGGGGAAACCGGGCCGGGGCGGGCGGCGAGCCAGTCGCCGAGGCTCCCCCCCGAACACAGTTCCATGGCGATGTAGGCCAAGCCGTCGCTCTCCCCCACCTCGTACACCGTGACGACGTGGGGATGGTTGATGCGACCGGCGAGTTGGGCCTCGCGGAGGAACCGTGCCTTCGATCCGGGCACGAGGAGCGCGTCGGGGCGGATCACCTTCAGCGCCACGCGCCGCTTGATTCGCGGGTCCTCGGCCTCCCACACGATCGCGCAGCCGCCGCGGCCGATCTCGCGGACGATGCGGAATGGGCCGATCCAGGTCGGCATCGGCTTCGTCTCGGCGCTCGTGCGCGCCTTGTCCCGCTCGGCCGCCGCCCGGAGCCGGAGGATGACGTCGAGGTGGTCGGCCAACTCGGCCGCGGTTTCCGCGTCGTCCACGGCAGCCGGACCATCGTCGCGGACGGAGGAATGGCCGGAGAGCGAGTCGTCGATCTCCGCCAGCCGGTCGGCGAGCGCCCCGTCGATCCCGTCCTCCGCCTCCTCGTCCCTCCCGCTCGAGGGATCGGGCACGTCCTCTGCGGCGCACATGATGAACGCCCGCCCGGGTGCCCGTAGCCGCCGCGGAAGCGATGGCGGGCTCGGGCTCGGCGACGGCCTCCTAACGACTGCGGTGATCCGCGCGCAACTCGTCGCGGAGGCGCCCGATGGAACGAAGAAAGAGCTTCCGCACGGCATCTTCCGACCGGCCGCAACGGAGGCCGATGTCCCGGAACTGGAGATCTTCCCAGATTCGCAGCCGGATCACGGTGGCGTGCGGCTCCGGAAGGGATGCCAGCGCCCGCGCGATCGCCTCCTCCTCCTCCAGTCGGATCGCCGACAGGTGCGGCGCCCTGTCACGCACCAGCGCCGGGTCGGCGCGTTCGGAGTCGGCGAGCTCGCAAAGGCTCCGCTCCCGGCGGACGTCGCGGGATCGCGTCTCACGGTAGCGCCGTACCGTGTCGAGGACGTTGTTGCGGAGGATCTGCCGTAGCCAGGCGAACAATTCCTGCTTCGTCGTCCCCTCGAAACGGTCGGCGCTCGAGTAGGCCTCGAGCGCGGTGTTCTGCACGACGTCGGAGAGGGCCACCTTCGTCCGCAGCTTGGCCGGGAGCTGGGCGGCGGCCAGCAGCTTGAGCGAGCCCCGCGCCGCGTCGACGAACGCGGCGATCGTCGTCCCAGGACAGGGGCGGGGGCCGGTGGCAGGGAACAGCCGGGACAGGGTCCCGGAGAGCGGCACGACCGGGAACGAGGTCGACCCCTGCGACGACGAATCCATGCCCGCGGTTCCTGCGTGACGACCGGGATGAGAGTGGGTCAGCCTCCCACTCCCCCGTGGCGTCGTCAAGCAGCCGCCGTGGGAGGAGGGAGGCGTGTCACAAAAGCGGTTCCCCACGGGTGTACTTGGCCACGGCATCCCGGTCGAGTTCGAGGCCCAGGCCGGGGCCGGAGGGAATGGCGAGCATCCCGTCGGCGTCGAGCCGCCAGCCGCCGGCGGCGATCTCGTCGATGAACGGCGAGCCGGTGAGGTATTCGACGAGATCGGTGTCGGCGAAGGCGCTCGCCAGGTGGAGGTCCGCGGCGAGTCCGACGGCGGTGTTCCACCCGTGGGGCACGAACTTCACGCCGTGGTCGCCGGCCATGGTGGCGATGGCCCGCTCCTCGCTGATTCCCCCCACCTTCGTCACGTCGGGCTGGACGATGTCGAAAGCCCGCGCGGCGAGGAACGGCAGGAACGACTGCCGGCGCGTGAGCACCTCGCCCCCGGCGATCGGCACGGGGGAGTGTTCGCGCAGGAGCACGAAGTCCTCGAGCGCGTCGGGCCGCAGCGCCTCCTCGAACCAGTCGACCGAGTAGTCGGCGAGCATCCGCGCGGCGTTGATCGCCCACTTGTAGCCGTTGGCCCAGTGGGCGTCGCTGCCGCCGGCGTCGACCATGAGCTTCGAGTCGGGGCCGACCGCCTCGCGCGCCGCGCGGACTATTTGCTCGTCCATGCTCCGGCTCACGCGGCCGAACGGGCCCCAGCCGATCTTGAAGGCCCGGAAGCCCTCCGCCTTCACCGCGAGGAGCCTGTCGCGCATCTTCGCCGGCTCTTCCATGAGCAGCGAGGCGTAGGGGGCGACGCGCTCCCGGTAGCGGCCCCCCAGGAGCCGGCCCACGGGCTGGCCCGTGGCCTTGCCGAGAATGTCCCACAGCGCGATGTCGATGCCGCTGATGGCGTGCGTCAGCGAGCCGCCGCGGCCGGTCCAGAAGGTGTTTTGGTGGAGTTTCTCGCTGACGCGCTGCGGCTCCAGGGCGTTCTCGCCGCGCCACAGGGGCTCCAGAAGCGCGATCGCGGCGCGCACCAGGGCGTCGTTGGTGAACACGCTCCCCAGGCCGATGACACCGGAGTCGGTGTGGACGGCGACGAGGGTGTGGACGCAGTCCTCGGGCTTGAGCTCGGCGCTCCAGCCCCCTTCGGGGGTGGCGCCGCGGAGGCCGGCGCAGCGGATGTCGCGGATCTTCATGGGGAGCGTCTCCGGGGGGTGTGTCGCGAGAAGAGTGTCGCCGTCGGTGCGAAGGGCACGGACGGGTCGAGCGGGAAGATCGGCCGCGGGCATCGCGAATGGCCGAGCGAGCGGAGGTTGGCGCTCGACGAGCCGGGGGCGTCGACGTCGATCATCCGCGCGCACCAGTCGGCGAACATGTGATGCTGGCAGTGGGGCGACTTGATGACCACCGCGTCGAAGCGGCGCGGATCCTGGCCGTGGGCCAGGAAGAAGGAGCGGTCGTAGAGGCTCACCGCGCGCGAGCCGACGACCCACGTGACGTTCCCCGCCTCGAGGACCGCCGTCGGGCCGGCGTTCCATTCCTCGCCGAAGGATTCGCTGCGGAAACGGCCGTCGGACAGGAGACGCACCCGCGCCCGAATCGTGAGCGGCTGGAAGCGTGCCCGATCGAGCGTGCCACCCAGCGAGGTGAAGACGGTGCCGCCGACGCCGGCGCGAATCGCGGCCGCGACGGCCGGCGCGTCGACGATCGGGGCGAGGATCCGACCGCCCCATCCCGCCCCGAGGAGCGCCGCGACCACGGCGGGCGAGTCGCCCGAGGCACCGGAGCTCGTGGCGTCGGCGGCGTCGACCAGGCCGATCGTGCCGCCGCCGGAATGGCCGGTGACGATCCGCGCGGTCTCCTCGAGCGACGCGAGCGTCACCGTCATCTTCTCGTGGTGGGCCCAGAACGCCTCCGCCAGCTCGATCGCGCCCGCCTCGGCGAGAGCCGGGTCGCCGTCGGCGACGACGAAGGCGTAGGTTCGGAGCGCCGGCACGTCGGTGAAGGGATTGCCGATGAACATCCCCGCCGAGAGCCCGCCGGGCCCCTCCTCCATCGCCTTCGCCCGTTCGATCACCCGACCGAAGCTCCCCGTTTCGGTGATCAGTTCGTTGCCACGCACGAGCGCCGGCACCGGCACGACGGCCGTCACCGGGCGCACTTCTCCGGCGAGGATCCGCAACAGCAGCCGGGCGGCACGGCGGCCGGTCTCGAAGAAGTCGACGTGGGGATAGGTGTGGTAGGCGACTATTGCATCGGCGTGCTCCACCATCCGCTCGGTGAGGATCCCGTGGAGGTCGAGCGAGACGACGATCGGGATCTCTTCGCCGAGGATCTTCCGTGCCTCTTCCAGGAGCTTTCCTTCGGGGTCGCTCTCGGCGGGGCTCGCCATCGCCCCGTGCATGCAGAAGACGACGCCGTCGGCCGGCGGCGCGGAGCGGAGCGCGCCCAAGAACTCGCGCTCGATCCGTTCCCACGACTCCGCCGCGAGCGGCCCGCCCGAGGTGATGAAGCAGGCGCCGTACGCAGGCACCACCTCGACGCCCGGCGTCTTCTCCAGCACGTCGAGCACGCCCCCCACCTCGGTGCCGACGGTGCGGTGGTAGTCGAAGAGGGCGGCCCCCTTCCGCAGGTCGAAGTCGTCGGCGGAGCTCTCGTGCGGGTTGAAGGTGGAGACCTCCTGCTTGCACTCGGCGACGAGGATCCGTGGCATGGGATGGTCCGGTGGGGGCGTGTTCGGGGGCGAGGCTACCGTCGGACTTTTTCGAAGACGAAATCGAGCGCGGCGGCGGTGTCGGCCAGAGGAGTGTCGTGGCCGCCGTCGGGGCGGTGGAGGAGGAGCACCGGCCGGCCGAGGGCCAGGAGCGCCGCATGGAGCCGGTGGACGCTCTCCGGCGGCACGACATCGTCCCGGCCGCCGGTCGTGAAGGCAACCGGCATGATGAGGCGATCGGCATGGAGCTCGGCCGACCGCCTGCGGTACTCCTCCGGCACCTCGTCCTTCGTGCCGCCGAAGCTCGCGGCGATCGCGTCGAGAAACCTGCCGTACTCGACGAGGTTCGCGGTGCCGTTGAGCGAGCAGGCGCCATCGACGAGGTCGGGATGGAGGGCGGCGAACGTGAGGGCCCCGGTGCCCCCCATCGATCCGCCGCAGACGATCACCCGGCCGATGCGGTGGCGATTCCTCAGGCTCCCGACGATCTGCACCAGATCCGCCTCCGCCTTCGGGCCCATCCACGACGTCGGCGCCCGATAGTCGGGGGAGACGAGGATCGCGCCGTGCCGGGCCGCCGCCTCGCGCGTCCCCCGGCACTCGTCGCGCGCGTCGCGGATGAACTGCCAGCGGTCGGAGCCGTGGCCGTGGAGGGCGACGAGGAGGTCGTGGGGCGCCTCGGGATCGAATCCCGGCGGCAGGAGCTCGACGTAGTGCTCCGTGGAGCCGTCGCAGTCGGCGACGAACGCCACGTCGACCGGCTCCGCCGCGCGGGTGAACGAGGCCAGGCAGAGAAGCGCCATCGCCGCGCGGCACGCGAAGGGCATCATGTCGCAGGGTCTCCCGGAAGCGCCGCGCGGGCATGATCGGCGGCGAAGAAGCGGCGCGTGGCGACGACGAGGAGGCAGGCCGCGACCAGGTAGGCCGCGGCGCAGATGGCGAGCAGCCCGTCGATGCCGATCGACGACTTGAGGAGCCCGCCGAAGAGGGCTCCGAACCCCGACACCATGGCCCCGCAGAGGTTGAGCACCCCGACCGCGCCGGCCCGGCCCTCGGTCCGCACGATCTCGAACGCCGCCGGGAAGATGTTCCCCATGAACAGGCCGCTCGAGAGGCCGAATCCGGCCGCGGCCAGCCGCGTCGTGGCGAGGGTGGGGGCCGCCCCCAGGAACCACAGGCAGGGGGCGCAGGCCAGGAGGCTCGCGACGAGCACCCACTGTCGCGCCGCCGCCGTGCGCCGGTAGAGCCGGTCGGAGAGCACGCCGCCGCCGAGCAGACCCAGGGCGGTCGTCGCCTGGAGGAACACCGTCGCGTTCCAGGCGGCGACCGTCTGCGAGAGGTCGAACTTCCCCCGGAGGAAGTCGGGGAGCCAGCCGTAGATGAGCCACAGGCCGAAGACGAAGCAGGGGAAGGCGAGGCACAAGCCGACGAACGAGGGGATCGACGCGAAGCTCGAAAGCGCCGGCGCCGGCGCGGCCTTCTCCCGCGAGCGCTCCGCGAAGCCGCGCAGGAAGAGGCCGGCGGGGAGCGCGTAGGCGACGCCGAGGAGGCCGAGGAGGAAGAAGGCCTGCCGCCAGCGGCCGAGATCGGCCATCCAGCCGCCGAGCACGCTCCCGCCGACCGTGCCGGCGATCTGCGCCGTGGTGAGGATGGCGACGGCCCGGGAGCGAGCGCCGGGGGCGTGGGCGTCGGCGACGAGCGCGACGGCCGTCGGCATGAAGAGGGCCTCCGAGATCCCCATGCACGCGCGGAGGGCGAGCATGCCCTGGCCGTCGCGGACCAGTCCCGTGGCGAACGTCACCAGGCTCCAGACGACGAGGCTCGCGACGACGAGGAGGCGCTTCGACATCCGGTCGCCGAGGTGGCCGGCGACGGGGCAGCCGACGGCGTACACCCAGAGGAACACCGCTCCGACCAGGCCCAGCGCCGCGTCGCCCATGCCGAGGTCGGCCCGCAGCGACGGGAACATGGCGAACACCGCCTGCCGGTCGGCATAGTTGAGGAAGTAGGCCCCCCACATGCAGGCCAGGAGGGCCGCGGCCTGCCCCCTGCCCGGAAGCGCCTCCTCGCCGGCGGATCTCGCGCGGTCGCTCACGCTCCGAGGACCTCCTCCCGGCTCACCTCGCGCGCGATGACGGCGACGCAGTCCCCCTGGGTCGTCAGGCAGGGAGCGCGCATCGTGACGAGGACGCCCTCGGAAGCCGCGGCGATCCGCTCCGGTTCCCGGTCGGGCCGCTCGAGGTGGTGGATCCAGCCGACGGTGTCGCCGCGACGCACCGGCGCGCCCAGGTCGAGGGCCACCTCGAAGACGCCCGACTCGGGGGCCAGAAGATAGTCCTCGCGCGAAAGGGCCTGCACGAGGACCGCCGGCGGGAGGCCGAGGCTTTCCCTCGTCTCCTCCTTCCCGGCGAGCACCCCGCAGTGGACGAGGACGTTTCGCAGCCCCTTCTGCGCGATCGAGTGGACGCGGGCGGGGATCCCCTCGCCGCCGCCGAGCTCCGTCGTCACCACCGTCTTCCCCTGGTTCTCCGCCTCCACCGGCAAGAGCCCGGAGCCGGCGATGTCGGCGTAGAGGAAGGAGAAGTCGGTGTTCCAGGCGAGCATCGCGGCGAGCATCTTCCGCCGCTGTTCCCGGTCGGGCACCAGATGCATGTGCGAGCAGGGGAGGAACTCCATGCTCCGGCCGCCGGAGTGGATGTCGATGACGACGTCGCTCGCCGGGAAGAGGACGTTCGTGAGGTACCAGGCGATCTGGCTCGTCACCGGCCCCTCCGGCGCCCCCGGGAAGGCCCGGTTCATGTTCATGCCGTCGAGCGGCGAGAGACGCTTGGCCGCCTTGGCCGCCGGCATGTTGAGCGAGGGGACGAGGATCAGCCGGCCGCTGACCTGCTCGGGCGTCACCTCGCGCGCGAGGCGCATGATCGCCACCTGCCCCTGGTACTCGTCGCCATGGTTGCCGCCGAGGCAGAGGACCGTCGGCCCGCTGCCACGCGCCACCACCGTGATCGGCACCATGACGTTCGCCCAGCCGCCGAGGTCGTGCGAATAGGGCACCTGGAGGAAGCCCTGCTGCTTCCCGGGCCGGTCGAGATCGATCGAGGTGTGGATCATGGGGA
>CAWUOA010000032.1:0-17143 GCA_963923225.1 uncultured Planctomycetaceae bacterium | reverse complement strand
GGGCCTGCGGCGTGAGGAGGGATGGTTCGTACCGGGTCATCAGCTTCTCCGGGAGCGGGAAGAGATCCCGGGAGAGCCTGAAGAGATCGCGGACGGTGTTGTTGTAGTGGAAGCGGTTGAGCCGTTGGAGCGGCAGTGGCGGCGTGGGGAGGCCGCGCACGACCTCGCGGAGGCGCGACTGCAGCCACCGGATCGCCTCCGTGCGCGTGACGTCGTCGAGCGCCGGTTCGCCATCGGGGGGCATGGCGCCCGAGTCGATCGCGGCGATCGCCCGGCTCAAGATCCGCGCCCCGTTCGGGGCATCCTCCGCGAGCGATTCGAAATTGACGCCCGCGGCCGCGTCCCCGTCTCCGTGGCAGCCGAGGCACCGACCGGCGAGATTCGGCGGAAGATACGGACCGGGCTCCCCCGCCGGGCCGGGCCGTGCGCCGGCGAGGAGAACGACGACGGCGAAGGCGAGCGAGCGCGCCACCGTCGGCACGCGCGGGGGGGCGATACGGTCGCGTGAGACGGCGTCTGCCACGGTCTGGTTCCCCCTCCCCGCGTGTCGGACGGGGCACGCTCCCCGCGCCGTCAGGCCAGCAGTTCGGAGATCACGCCGGTGCTGTCGGCGAACGAGTCGATCTCGAGCCCCATCACCCGGGCGATCGACAGCCAGAGGTTCGAATTGAGCGTGCCGCTCGGCATCCTCAGGAATCGCCCCTGCCGAACCCGGCCCTGGGCCGACCCGGCCAGGATCATGGGGAGGTCGAAGTATTGGTGGGTGGCACCGTCGCCGAGACCCGCGCCGAAGGCGACCAGCGAGTGATCGAGGAGGGATCGCCCGTCGGACTCCCTGATCTCCTTCATCCGCCGGATGAGGTAGGCGTACTGCTCCAGGTGGAAGCGGTCGATCTTCTGCAGCTGCCTGAAGCCGTCCCCCTTCTGGTTGTGCGTCATCTCGTGGTGCTGCACGGGCCCGTCGAAGACGCCTTCGTACATCAACGTCGCATCCCAGCGTTCGGGGCCGATCATGAACGTGCAGACGTCGGTGATCCCCATCCGGAAGGCGGTCAGCATCAGCTCCATCTGCAAGCGGATGTACTCGCCGCGCGGCAGGATCTCCCCCGTCGGGACGCGGACGTCGGCCTCGGTGAGGAGTCGGTCCATCTTCCCGATGCGCCGTTCGATGCCGCGGATCATCTCCAGAAAATCGTCGAGCGTCCGCCGGTCGTCGCGGCAGAGTCGTCTCGACAGCGAGGCGGCATCGGCCAGCACCAGATCGGTGACGTCGGCGACGTGATCGCGGTACCCCTGACGGAGGAAGAGCCGGTCGTAGAGTTTTTGGGGCTCACGGATCGACGGCGCGATCCGCCCCGGACCGTACCAGGAGATGTTGTCGAACTCGATCGGCTCCTTGGGGGCCGTGAAACCGTTGCAGCTGATCTCGAGGGTGTTGAAGACGGTGGCATGGCCGACGGCATCGCCGATCACCTGATCGAGCGTGCGGCCGTTGGGGTGGGCGATCCCACGTTCGGCGGCCATCGCCGGTGACAGGCTCGTCAGATAGCACGAGGCCCCTTGGGCGTGGACGTCCTGGCCGTCCTTGTAACTCCGGTCGAGCCCGGTGACGAGCGTGATGTCGGCGACGTGATCCGCGAGCGGTTCGAGCGTCGGCGTCAATTCGAGCGGGTGCACGCCGGGGGTGTTCTTGATCCGCCGTTCGTTCTTGACCTTGTCGGCGTCGAAGCCGCCGATGAAGTCCGGTGCGTCGACGTGTCCTTCCCCGGGGAAGAAGCAACGGCGGACGATGCCGTTGGGGAGGTAGATGATCGCCAGCTTCGTCCGCGGAGTCGCCCCTTCGGCGCCCAGACCGTCCGCCGCGGCCAGCGACGGGAGGAAGGGGAGGGCCAGCAGCGCCCCTTTCGCGCGGAGGAAGGAGCGTCGCGAGAGATTCATCGATCAGTCGCCTTCCGGTGGCTCGGAGGTGGAGCGTCGACTTCGGGGACGATCATACCAGGGATCCCGGCGAGGGCCGCGAGGGCGTCGGGATGGGCGATGTGCGGTCCGATCTCGGCGAACAATCGCCGCGGATCGACGCGCTTGTCGCCGCCGCGGGCGGCGGGGTCGGGGGGAATCCACGCAGGCGCGGGACTGCCGGTGAGCGCGGCGAGCCTGCCGTACCAGTCGCGGCGGAGGATCGGACGGCCGTCGGAGACGACGTACAGCGGACCGGGAGCGGGATGATCGGCCACGGCGATGACGATCGAAGCGGCGTCGTCGACGTGGACGAGGTTCAGCCAGCTGTCCGGGTCGGCCGCGATCGGTTCGCCCGCGCGCAAGCTCTCGAGTCGCGGGAGCCGGCCCGGGCCGTAGATGCCGGCGAGGCGCAGCACCGTGCCGGGCCCGAGCCTGTGGCCGTGGAGGAGCGCCTCGGCCTCGAGCAGCACCCGCCCCGCCTCGCGGTCGGGGTGCGCGGGCGTGGTCTCGTCGACGTCGGGGCCGTCGCCGCGGCCCCACACGCCGGTGGAACTGACCAGCACCGCGCGCGGGTTCCCCGGCAGTGCGTCGAGAACCCTCCCGAGCCCGAGGACATGCACGTCCCGGTAGCCGTGGCCCGCCGACCGGTCGAACCCGACGCTCCACACCACCGTGTCGACGACGGGAAGCGCGGGGAGGGGCGTGCCGCGATCGGCGACGTCGGCGACGATCGGCACGGCGCCGGTCGCCGCCACCGGCGCAGCGCTCGCGGGGGTGCGCACGAGGCCGTGGACGTCGGCCCCGCGCGCGGCGAGCCGGGCCGCCAGGCGCCTGCCGAGGTAGCCGCAGCCGACGACGAGCACGCGCCTCGCGGGGAGCCGCTCGCGCGGTGGCGCCGGGTTGTCGTCGTCGGTCATCCGTCGAGGGCTCCCGGGGGCTCGCAGGCCAGGCCGCGCCGGCGGGCCGCCTCGTCCTCCATCCAGGCCGCGAGAATGATCTGGGCGGCGATGGAGTCGGCGCGGGCCTTCTTCTTGCCACGCGACAGGCCCAGGCCGGCGAGCTTTCCCGCCGCCTCGCGGGAGGTGTAGCGTTCGTCCTGCCAGGCCACCGGCAGGCCGGTGATCCCGGAGAGCCAGACGCCGAATCGTCCCGCCTCCGCCGACATCTTGCTCTCGCCGCCGTCGGCGTGGACCGGCAACCCGACGACGAAGCCGACGATGCCCTCCTCGGCGGCGAAGCGCCGGAAGAAGGCCGCCTCCGCGCCGGCGTCGCCGCCCGGCTCACGCATCGGCAGGGGGCTCGCGATGATCCGCTCGGCGTCGCAGATCGCGATGCCCATCCGCTTGCGGCCGTAGTCGATCGCCGCGACGCGGCCGGCGGGGATCGGGGCCGATTCCGGCCGCAGGGTGCTCACGGCGCCACCTCGGCCGTCGCCCCCGGGACGCCGGCCGGATCGCCGAAGCGGCCGGTCTCGAGGAACGCCGTGGTGGCGCGCTGCACGGCGGCGTCCTGCATCATGTACGCGTGCCGAACGGGAAGGAGGAGGAAGTCGTCGGCGCCGTCGAGCCGGGTCTCCTCGACGCGCACCACGTCGTCGTCGTCCCCCTCGAGGAGCGTGCTGTAGCCGCGGCCGTCGCCGGCGCCGCCGGCCACGATCCCGAAGGGGCAGGGGGGCACGGCGAGCGAGGCGGCGATCCGCGGCCAGTCGAGGACCAACTCCCGGGCGGCGCCGGTGGAGAGCTTCGCCAGGAGCCAGACCCGTGACGCCTCGCGCGCCATCTGCGAACCCTGGTTGGGCGCACCGAGCATCACCATCCGGTGGAGGCGGGCCCGGTCCGCGGGGGAGGCGTCGGCCATCCACCGCCGGACGACGATGTTGCCGAGGCTGTGACCGACGAAGCTGATGCGGTCGGCGTCGGGGAGGCCGGCGACGACGCGCTCGAGCGCGTCGGCGTGGTCGTCGATGCCGGCCCGGGGGCTGGCGTAGCCGAAGGTCAGCACCGTCGCGTCCAGGGTGGCGCGGAGGTGCTTGGCGAGGGGGCGCATCGAACCGCGTCCCTCGCCGAGGCCGTGGAGGAGGATCACGGCGTGGCCATCGACGGCCGGCACCTGCCCCGACTCCCCGAGGCGGTCGAGCCGTGCGCGGCACTCCTCGAGGCTTCCTTCGCAGACGATTCCATCGGCCGGATCGAGGAGCCTGGCGACGTCGCCATCGGGCCGCCGCTGCACCCGCCATTCGTGGCGCACGACCTCGTCGGTCCACTCCATCGCCTCGGTGAGGCGGCGCAGCCGTTCGTTCCAGGCGTCGGAGTGGTGGGGGGAGACGTCGCCGGGGGAGGCCTCCGGCGCCGCGGGGCCGTCGGCCCCGGCGGCGGGCGGGCCGAGGAGCGGGGCCGGAAGGAGAGCGAGGGCGACGATCGCGGACGTGACGCGTGGCATGGGGCGTTTCATGGACCGATCCTCTCGCTCCCGGTCGAACGTGTCACGGTCAGCCGCTCGGGCCGGCGGCGGTCCGTCCTTCAAAGGTAGTCGGCCCAGCCGCGCTTCTCGAGTTCGGCGACGATCTTCTTCACCCCCTCCTCGTGCTCGCGCGAGGCGACGAGCGTGGCGTCGGGGGTGTGGACGACGAGCACCCGGTCGAGGCCGAGGGTCACCACGAGGTGGTCGCCGTCGGAGTGGACGATCGATTGCGTGGTGTCGATGCCGAGGTGGCGGCCGACGAGGGTGTTCCCCTCCGCGTCCGCGCCGCGCTGCCGGGCCACCGCCGACCATCCACCGAGATCGTCCCAGCCGAAGGGGGCCTCGATCACCGCCACGTCCGGCGCGCGCTCGAGGACGGCGTAATCGATGGAGATGCCCTTGATCGCGGCGAACTCGCGGGCGAACACCTCGTCGCGCCGCGGCGTGTCCCAGGCGTCGGCGATCGTGCGCAGGTGCGCGAGGCACTCCGGCTGCTCGCGCTCGAGGCTCTCGACGATCGTCGCGGCCCGCCAGACGAAGATCCCGGCGTTCCACAGATAGTTGCCCGCCGCGAGGTACTCCCGGGCCACGCTCGCCGGCGGTTTCTCCTTGAAGCGGGCCACGCGGTGAACCGGGGCCGCCGACCGCTCGCCGTCGCCCGCGCCGGGCGGCTGCGGGAGCGTCTCTCCCGCCTGGATGTAGCCGAAGCCCTCCGCGGGATAGGTGGGGCGGATGCCGAAGGTCACGAGCCTTCCCGGAGAGTCGTCGACGAGGGCCTCGGCCTGACGGATCGCGGCGCGGAAAGCTGCCGCCGGTGCGATCACGTGGTCGGAGGGCATCACCGCCATCGTCGCCGCGGGGTCGTGCCGGGCCACGAGCAGCGCCGCCAGGCCGATGCAGGGGGCGGTGTCGCGCTTGCACGGCTCGCCGACGAGGCCCGCCTCGGGAACGTCCGGGAGCTGCCGCCGCACCGCCGGCAGGAGGCGCTCCGCGGTCACCACCATCACGCGCTGGGGCGGGACGAGCCCGTCGAGCCGGGCCACCGTGTCTTCGAGCAGCGTGGAGTGGCCGGCCAGGGGGAGGAGTTGCTTGGGGAGGGCGGAACGGCTGGCGGGCCAGAATCGGGTGCCGGAGCCGCCGGCCATGACGATCGCGTGGAGCATCGGAGGAATCTCTGTTCGACTGATTCGGTGAAGCGGTTCGGCCGGCGCGGGTGAGCCCTTCCGGCCCGCTTGAAGTCGCCTGGGCCGCTCCCCCGCGGGGGCGGGCATCCCTGGAATGTGGCTGGTGAGGCGTCGAGCCGCAACGTCGATTCGTCCCGGGTCAGAAGACGGGCGGCTCCGCCCCCACCACCGTCGGCGTGGTGATCCGCGATCCGCGGGGAAAAAACGGCGCGACGTCCCGTTCGTCGGCCACCCAGGGGGCCAGTTCCACCGTCACCCCGTCGGCCACGTCGACACCGGCTCGTGCGAGGAGCCGGCGGGCGAAGGCCGCCATCGCCGCATGGACGTGCACGAGGGAGTCGGCCGCGGCGCCGGGGGGATTCTTCAGCGGCGCGAACCCGTCGGCGGGATCGATCTCCACCAGCACCACCCGCTCGGCCAGCGGCATCAGGTCGAACACGAACCGCTCGAACTTCACCGCGTTCGGGGAGCGTGGAACGACCCGGGCGCCGGAGGCGTCGAGGAACCCGACGGCCTTGTGCGCCAGGTGGAGGGGAAGGGGATCGGGGGCCGAGGCGGCTCGCGCGAGGAAGGGGAGGGCGAAGGCATGGACGGCGATGCTGCCGGCATGGAAGCGGAGCCGGCCGTCGCCACGGCGCTCGGCGGCGAGATCCGCCGGCAGGTCGCTGTACTCGACGACGAACGTCCGGCCCGCCGCGCGTGCCACCACCCCGACCCGCTCCCCCGGATCGCGCTTCTGGACGACCTGCGTGGTGAAGTCGGCGGAAGCGAGGAGGTGGGCGCCGAGGAACTCCGGGTGGAGCGGCATGGTGAGCGGGTTGTCGACCTGGAAGGTGACCACGTGCCTGCAGCCCCGGGCGGCGAACCACTCGAGGCCACCGGCCGCGACCAGCGCCGGCAGCAATCCGCCGTGGCCGTCGGGGGCCATCGCGATCCGGTCCGGGGCGTCGAGCAGCAGATTGCCCTGCCGGTCGTCGAGCGCGGGGAGGTCGCGTTGGCGGAACACCAGCACGTCCGCCGGGTCGAGACCGCAGTGGTCGTGCGCGGCGAGCCAGGCCCGTGTCTCGGCGTCGGTGGCGGAGCTGGTCATGATCGCCAGAGGCACGGGGCGGCCGTGGCGGCGGCGAACGCCCCGGAGCTTTCCCAGGAGGACGTCGAAGAGCGTGTTTCCCGAGAGCGGCCCCACCGGCACCACTCCCTTCGGCCCCGAGCATCCCAGCCGCGAACCCTGCCCGCCCGCCACGAGGATCGCCCCCACCATTCCCTCGGCGAGCGCCGCCTCCCCGGCGGCCCTCGCGGCCGGGGCGTGCGGCCCGCCGAGCACCTCGCAGGGGGGCGTGTCGGCGTCGCCGAGGTCACCGGCCACGCCGCGGGGGGCGGCGCCGCTCCCGAGACCGCGCGCGAGTTCGCGCAGCTGCCCCAGGGCCGGCCAGTCGATGGCGGCGAGCTCCGCCGTCAGCCTCGCCCTGCCGGCGACGTCGAGGGCGTCCCAGTGACGGAGAACGTGCTCCTGGCCGGCGGCGCGGAGCGTGGCGACGAGTTCGGGGGGGGGGCGGTCCATGGTGGTCAATTCCGGGCGGTTCGCATCGAGCGGGCAGGAGGCGTCACACGCGCCCGCGCACCCACGACCAGAGGAGGAGGCACAGGAGTGGGAAGCCGATGAAGATCACGCCGTAGGTGAACAGCGTCGTCCAGAGGTGCTTGGGCCAACGGGCCATGGTGTGCCGGCGGGTTCGGGGGAGGGAGACGAGGGAAAAAACGGGGAGGGGAAGGGACTCGTCACGCGGGCGCCGCGTCGGACGGATCGGCGGCCACGGGCGACCGGGCCACGATATCGACGGGAACGTCGATCGACTCGTCGGCAGCCTCGTCGAGGCGGCACTCGACACGGACTCCCCAGGGGAGCACCTCCGCGGCCACGACCGTCGCTTCCACCTCTTCGCACGCGGTGCCCGCTTCGACCCGGGGGACCTGCGAGAAGGGGGGGCAGAAGCCGACATGACCGATCGCCGACCGGCTTCCGGCGGCGACGCGGAGAAGGATCGTGCCCCGGACCGACTCTCCCCTTTCGCCGGCCTCGAGCACCCGCTCGAAGCGCTGCAGCACGAGCGTGCCGGGCTCGGGCGGCGGCGGAGAGAAACGAACGGGTGCCGGCGCGGACGTCGCGGCGGGCGGCGAAGGATCGGGGACCTTGATCGCGCCTTCCGTGGGGGAGCGGCGCGGCGGGGAGGCCGCCGGATGGGCGGCGTCGCGTGCCGTGGGCTCGGAGGGCCGAACGCCACGAAGACGGCGCCCGCGCTTCCGCCTCGACGTCGGGGGCGGAAGACGCGAACGCCCGTCGCGCAGCGGCTGCAGGAGCGCCGCCGTCCCCGCGGCGAGGCATCCGATCGTCCCCAGTGTGCCGAGAAGGGATCCGCCCCGTACGAAAGAAGGGGGACAGAGCGCGGCCATCGCCAGCGCCAGGCCGAGACGTGCGGCGAATCGCGCCGCGAACCAGCGGGGCCGGACGCGATCGGCGGAGGCCACCAGTCCGATGGCGATCGCGGTCGCCGCGACCAGCGCCCCGACCGTGGCCGGAGGGGCCAGCGCCCCCGAAAGGCGACGGGCGACGAGCGTCAGGCCGATCGTCGCCGAGAGCAGGGCTCCCCAGCCCACGACCGAGCCGGCCAGCCGCATCCACGGCAGGCCCGGGGGGCTGTCGGGCGGGGACGCGCGGCGCCGTCGCGCGCCGGGCCGGGAGGAGCGGTGCGACGAGGCACGCCCCGCACTCCCGTTCCCCCCGGCCGACGCGACGACGACGGGCATCGGACTCAGGCCTTGGCCGCCTTCGCCAGATCGGTGGCTCGGTCGGTCTTTTCCCAGGGGAACTCCTGGCGGCCGAAGTGGCCACCCGCGGCGGTCTTCCGGTAGATCGGACGACGCAGGTCGAGGTAGTCGATGATCCCGCGCGGCTTGAGCGGGAACACCTTCCGGACCAGGTCGCAGAGCTTCTCGTCGCTGATCTTCCCGGTCCCCTCGGTGTCGACCTTCACGCTCACCGGATCGCTCACGCCGATCGCGTAGGCGAGCTGCACCTCGCAGCGGTCGGCCAGGCCCGAGGCGACGATGTTCTTGGCGACGTGCCGGGCCATGTAGGCGGCGGAACGATCGACCTTGGTCGGGTCCTTGCCGGAGAACGCGCCGCCGCCATGGCGGCCCCAGCCGCCGTAGGTGTCGACGATGATCTTGCGGCCCGTGAGGCCGCAGTCGCCGTGCGGGCCGCCGACCACGAACCGTCCGGTCGGGTTGACGTGCCAGGTGATGTTCGAGGTGTCGAGGTCCTTGGGAAGGAGCGGCTTGCAGACCTTCTCGACGACGAACTTGCGGATCTCGTCGTTCGACACGTGCGGGGCATGCTGCGTGGAGACGACGATGGTGTCGATCCGCTTCGGCGTGTTGCCCTCGTACTCGATCGTCACCTGGCTCTTCGAGTCCGGGCGGAGCCAATCGACCTCCCCCTTCTGCCGGGCCTCGGTGAGCCGGTTGAGGATCCGGTGCGAGAGGGCGATCGGCAGCGGCATCATCTCCGGGGTCTCGTTGCAGGCGTAGCCGAACATCAGCCCCTGGTCGCCGGCGCCGATGTCCTTGCCCTTCGACTCGTCCTCGTTGACGCCCATGGCGATGTCGCCGCTCTGCTTGCCGACGGCGACGAGCACGGAGCAGGTGTCGGCGCAGATCCCCATCTCGTCGTCGGTGTAGCCGACGTCACGGATCACGTCGCGGACCACCTTCTGGTAGTCGATCGTTCCCTTGGAGGTGATCTCGCCGGCCACGACCGCCAGGCCCGTCGTCACGAGCGTCTCGCAAGCCACCCGACTGGTCGGGTCCTGGGCGAGATAGGCGTCGAGGACGCCGTCGGAGATCTGATCGGCCAGCTTGTCGGGATGGCCCATGCTGACCGATTCGCTCGTGAACAAATACTTGCCTTGGGACACGGGATGCCTCTGGAGGGGTGGCAGGGGGTGTGCGGAGGAGTCGGGCCGCCGGGACTTCCGACGGCGAAACGCGCATTATCGGGGTCCGCCGCCGGGCCGGCAACCCGCTCCGTCCGGGGAGCGGCCGTCGAGGGCCGCGAGGATCCGGTCCGCCGTGGCGGCGGTGGCGCCGCGGTGGGCCTCCACGGTGGCCGCGGCACGGGCGCCGAGGGCCTCCGCGGCTCCCCGATCGTCGAGGCACCCACGAACGAACGCCGTGAGCGACGGGCCGTCGTCGACGACCCGGGCGGCATCGGCCGCGAGGAGCACGGCGACCTCGTCGGCGAAGTTCCGCGTCCAGGGGCCGAAGCAGACCGCGGCCCCGTAGGCCGCCGGCTCGAGCATGTTCTGCCCCCCCCGTTTGCCGTCGAGGCTTCCCCCCACGAAGGCGATCCGGGCCGTGCCCCACCAGCACCCCAGCTCGCCGGTCGTGTCGACGAGGAGGACGCGGCGGTCGGGCGAGGGGGGCGTCGCGCCGTCGAGCCTCGAGCGGCGTTCCCATGCGACGCCCGTCGCGTCGAGCAGCGCCGCGATCTCGTCGGCCCGCTCGACGTGCCGCGGCACGATCACCAGCCGCAGCCGAGGATGCGCGTCGCGGCAGGCGAGGAAGGCGTCGATCGCCAGCCGCTCCTCGGGGGCCTGCGTGCTCCCGGCGATGAACACGACGTCGTCGTCGGCGAACCCGGCCAGCCGGGCGAGGCGGCGGACGTCGTCGGCCGCGCGGTCGCCGCGGACCCCGTCGAACTTCATCGACCCGGCGTCGACGACGTGCGCCGCTCCCAGGGCGCGGAAGCGGGCGGCGTCGCCGGCCGAACGGGCGCTGACGAGGCTCACGCCCGAGAGCATCCGGCGCACCAGCGGCGCGAGGCGCGCGTAGCCGCGGGCGCTCCGCTCGCTCAGGCGGCCGTTGGCGACCACGACCGGCACGCCACGGTCACGGGCCGTGGCGAGGAGGTTGGGCCACAGCTCGAGTTCGCCGAGGACCAACAGCGCGGGGCGGACCCGGTCGAAGGTGCGGCGGACCGCCCAGGAGAAGTCGAGCGGGCAGGGGAAGACCCGGTCGGCGCCGAACCGTCTCGCCGCCAGTTCGAGGCCGGTGGTGGTGGAGCTCGAGACGACGATCTCCACCGGCCGGCCTGCCGCCTCGGCGCGGGCCACGATCTCCCGCTCGAGCGCCGAGAGCAGTTGCACCTCGCCGACGCTCACGCCGTGGAGCCAGAGCCGCGGCCGCGCCGTCTCACCGAACTCCGGGCCGGAGCCGAGAAAGCGCTCCCAGGGTGCCGCCACGGGCCGGCGCCCCGACCACTTCCGCCACGCCACCCAGGGGAGGATCGCGAGAAACGCCACGAGGTACAGCGGATCGAGGAGCATCGGGGAGCGACCGCCCGTTCAGGAGCGTCCGCAGCAGTTCTTGTGCTTCTTCCCGCTGCCACAGGGGCAGGGATCGTTGCGTCCCACCTTCTGCCCGAGGTTGCGGATCGGCTCCACCGTCGCGTCGACGGCGGGCGCCCGGTCGGGCGCGGCCTGCCGCTCGGACGGCGGCTCCGGCAACGTCGCCGACGGCGCCTCGGCGTGGATCGCCGCGGTCTCGCGCCACGTGCTCCGCAGGGCGTCGTCCTCGACCTGCTCGATGCGGTAGACGATGTCGGTGACGCGTTCGTCGATCCCCTTCCACATCAGGTCGAACGTCCGCATTCCCTCGCGCTTGTACTCCACCTTCGGATCGACCTGCGCGTAGCCACGGAGGCCGACGCTCGAGCGGAGGTGGTCCATCGCCAGGAGGTGGTCCTTCCAGGCGTTGTCGAGGATCTGCAGGAGGACGGCCCGCTCCATCCGCTGCATCTCGTCGCGCGGGTCGTCGCCGCGGGCGTGGCGGCGGCGGCTCGAGTCGGCGAGGACGGCACGGAGCCGGTCGAGGTCGCCGGTCTCCAGATCGGAGGCCTGGAGGTCGGGGTCGAACCGTTCCCGCGCCCAGGCCAGGAGCCCGGCGCGGTCGAGCGCCCGGGTGCCGTCCGGCTGCTGGCGGAAGAAGTGCGAGAGGCCCGCCAGCACGGGATAGTCGACCTCGCGGCGGGCGTAGACGTCGCGGCCCTTCTTCTTCACCAGTTCGCAGAACCGCTTCGGATCGAGGCCGCTTTGCACCTGCTTCTGCACGTCGGCGGGATCGAGCGGCTCGCCGAAACGCCACTCCGTCCAGCCGCAGGCGCTCTGCAGGCCGAAGTCGTGGGCCAGGAACCGGCCCCCTTCGGAGAGATCGATGTTCGTGATCGCTTCGCGCACCTGCTCGCGGAGGAACTCCACGACGTCCTGTCGGCCGACCTTCTTCAAGTCGCGGTCGGTGAGCCTCGTCTTCCAGCGGGCGTTGGCGAAGTTGGCCAGCGCCCCCCAGTTCCACTCGCTCTCGTCCTCGCCGTCGGGGAGGTTCTCCTCCACCGCCTCGAAGATCTGCGTCTCGGACTGACGGATCGCCTGGTCGGTGGCGAGCCTCTCCGCCTCCTCGGCGTTGAGCCCGCGGAAGTCGGCGGCGTCGAACTCGCAGGCCAGCTGCCCCGCCACCCAGGTGGCGTAGGTCTGGCATCCGTAATCCTTGTCGAGGAAGGAACCGACGTTCTGGTCGACCTGCCGGTCGACCATGTCGAGGATCAGGCCGCGGCAGTCGTCGCCGTCGAGGATCTTCTGGCGGAAGCCGTAGACCCGCTTCCGTTGCTCGTCCATCACCTCGTCGTACTCGAGGAGGTTCTTGCGGACGTCGAAGTTGCGCTCCTCGACCTTCTTCTGGGCCGCCTCGACGCGCCGCGTCACCATCCGGCTCTCGATCGCCTCGCCGTCCTGCATGCCGAGGCGGGTGAGCACGTTCTTCACCCATTCGCCGGCGAAGATCCGCATCAGGTCGTCCTCGAGCGAGAGGAAGAACCGGCTCGAGCCGGGATCCCCCTGGCGGCCGCAGCGGCCGCGGAGCTGGAGATCGATGCGCCGCGCCTCGTGACGCTCGGTGCCGATGATGTGCAGGCCACCCATGCCCCGCACCCGTTCCCCCTCGGCCTTCATGTTCTCCCGGTCGGAGATCTCCTTGACCAGCGCCTCCCACTCCTCCTGCGGGACGTCCAGGCGGGTGGGGTACTTGTCCTGGAGGCGGGCCCACGCGAGCGTGTCCGGGTTGCCGCCGAGGATGATGTCGGTGCCGCGGCCGGCCATGTTGGTGGCGATGGTGACGGCGCCGAGGCGGCCGGCCTGGGCGATGATCTCCGCCTCGCGCTTGTGGTGCTTGGCGTTGAGGACCTGATGGTCGATGCCGCGGGCCTCGAGGAGCGACGAGAGCCGCTCGCTCTTCTCGATCGACACGGTGCCGACGAGCACCGGGCAGCCGCGGTGCTGCAGCTCCTTGACGCTCTTGGCGGGGAACGACTCCGTCTTCCGCGTCTCCTTGTCCTCGAACTCGATGCCCGAATCGGTCTCGGAGAGGATCCGCCCGATCCGCCAGGTGCCGTCGGAGAGCGCGAGCGTGTCCCAGCGGTGGACCCGCTCCACCTCGTCGGCGACGGCGGTCCACTTCTCCTTCTCGGTGCGGTAGATGACGTCGGGGTGGTTGATCCGCTTCATGCCCCGGTTGGGCGGGATGGCGATGACGTCGAGCTTGTAGATCTTCCAGAACTCGCTCGCCTCGGTCATCGCCGTGCCGGTCATGCCGCCGAGCTTCTTGTAGAGCTTGAAGAAGTTCTGCAGGGTGACCGTGGCGAGGGTCTGCGACTCCTCCTTGACGCGCACCCCCTCCTTCGCCTCGACCGCTTGGTGGAGTCCGTCGGACCACTGCCGGCCCGGCATCAGGCGGCCGGTGAACTCGTCGACGATCACCACTTCCCCCTGCTGGACGACGTAGTTCACGTCGCGCTTGTAGAGCCAGTGGGCCTTGAGGGCGTTGTCGATGAGGTGGGGCCACTCCATGTTGCCGGCGGTGTAGAAGCTCTCCACGCCGGCGAGCTTCTCCGCGAGGCGCACGCCCGCCTCGGTGAGGGCCACGGTGTGCTCCTTCTCCTTCACCTCGAAATGCTCGTCGGCGACGAGCTTCCGGGCGATCTGGTCGGCGCGGGAGTATTTGGAGACGTCGTCGTGGGCCGGGCCGGAGATGATCAGCGGCGTGCGCGCCTCGTCGATGAGGATGTTGTCGACCTCGTCGACGATGGCGAAGTTCAGCGTCCCCTGGCTCTGCTGCTGGTGGGGGGGGAAGCGGTCGTCGCCCCGGGCCGCCATCCGCATGTTGTCGCGGAGGTAGTCGAATCCGAACTCGTTGTTCGTGCCGTAGGTGATGTCGCAGGCGTAGGCCCGCTGCCGCTCGCCCGAGTCCATCCCCGACTGGATCGCCCCCACGGTGAGCCCGAGGCCCATGTAGAGCGGGCCCATCCACTCCATGTCGCGGCGGGCGAGGTAGTCGTTGACGGTGACGACGTGGACGCCCTTCCCCTCGATGGCGTTGAGGTAGGCAGGGAGGGTGGCGACGAGCGTCTTCCCTTCGCCGGTCATCATCTCGGCGATGGCGCCGGAATGGAGCACCATCCCGCCGATGAGCTGGACGTCGTAATGGCGCATGCCGAGCCAGCGCCGCCCCCCCTCGCGGCAGACGGCGAAGGCCTCGGGGAGGATGTCGTCGAGGGTCTCGCCGGCCGAGAGGCGGCGGCGGAAGTCGGCCGTCTGCCCGCGCAATTCGGCGTCGGTCATCGACAGATACCGCGGCTCGAGCGAATTGATCGCCTCGATCTTCGGCTCGAGGCGGCGCAGATAGCGGGCGTTGGAGGAGCCGAACAATCCGGTGAGGAACCGCTCCACGCGGTGCCCGGCGGCGGCGGCGGTGTTGGTGACCGCGTCCCAGATCTGTTCGAGCTGTTCCATGGCGAGACTTCGTGCGTCTTTCGTTGCGGGCGGGCAGGTGCGGGGCGTGCGCCGGGTGGCGACGGGGCGGGCGGCCGGTCCCTGCCTCTCGGGCATGGCGGGAAGAGACCGCACGGCCCCCCGCCGCGGGGCAGGGCAGCGACGTCGATGGGGAGGTGGACCGACGCCGCTCCGGCGGGCCCGAGGACGGTCCCGGGAGAGGCAGGTGGACGGGGTAAGCTGGGCGGCTTCCGTTGCCGCCGTCGGATGGATTGTCGCGGGATTCCGCGCCGGCGGTCAAGGCGATTCCGCAGCGAGGAAGAGGAGCATGGAGCGTTTCGAGTCGCGTTCGGCCGGTTTCGACGCCGCCTCCCGGTGCCGCGGTCGGCATCGCTCCGTCCGCCACGATGCGTGGGGTGCCGCCTGCCGGGTCTGGGGGGCGGCGCTCGCCCTGGCCGGCGTCGCGACGGCGGCCGGCGCCGAGGGGCTCCGTATCCTCGCGCCGGTCGAAGGGCAGGTCATCCAGCGGCGGACCTCCACCATGGGCGCGGTCCGCGTCGTGGTCGAAGGGGAGGTGCCCGCCGGCACGCTCGTGGAGGCCCGGGTCGTCGACCCGCGGGACGTGGCCTGGCATCCGCTCGAACGTGACGGCGACCGCTACGTGGGCACGATCCCGGCCCGCGCCGGCGACTGGCGGACCCTGCTCGTCCGTCGCGCGGGTGCGGAAGAGGCCGACGCCCTGGTGAAACGCGTCGGCGTCGGCGAGGTGTTCGTGGTCGCCGGCCAGTCGAACTCCGCCAACCACGGCGAGTCGCGGCTGGTGCCCCGCGGCGATCGGGTCGCCGCGCTCGCTCCGGACGGCACCTGGCGCATCGCCGCCGACCCGCAGCCCGGCGCGAGCGGCGACGCCGGCTCGTTCCTCCCGCCGCTCGGCGACCGGCTCGTGGAGCGTTTCGACGTGCCGGTGGGATTCGTCGCCTGTGGTATCGGGGCCACGAGCGTGCGCGAATGGCTCCCCGCCGGCGCCCGCTTTCCGAACCCCCCCACGCTCGAGAGCCGTGTGAAAGCCCGCGCCGACGGCGCCTGGGAGAGCGACGGCGCCGCCTTCGCGATGCTCGTCGAACGGATGCGCCAGTGCGGCCCGGAGGGATTCAGGGCGGTTCTTTGGCACCAGGGGGAGAGCGACGCCAACCAGGCCGACCGTTCGCGCACCCTCGCCGGCCCGCTCTACGAGGACTTCCTCGCGCGTCTGATCACTGCCTCGCGGAGGGAGATCGGCCGTGAGGTCCCCTGGTTCGTCGCGCGGGCCAGCTACCACGTGCCGGGGGACGAATCCTCGACGGAGATCCGCGCCGCGCAGAACGCCGTCTGCCGCGACGGGCTGGCGCTGGTCGGCCCCGACACCGACCTCCTCGGCGCTCCCTTCCGCGACGGCGGCGGGAAGGGGGTGCACTTCAGCGGGCCCGGGCTCGTCCGTCATGCCGAGTCGTGGTTCGAGAAGATCGCCCCGTGGCTCGAAGGCCGCCTCGGGCCGCGCTGAGCCCTCCCGGAGCCCGGTCGATTCCGGCGGGGCTGCTACGATGGCCCGACCGGCCAGTTCGTCCCCCGGATGCCCGCCCGCCCATGTCGTCCGCTCCTCCTCCGGTGCCGTTCCGCGATCCGGCCGGGTCGCTCGTGTTCCTCGGCACAGGGACGAGCGTCGGGGTGCCGACGGTGGGCTGCGGCTGCGCCGTCTGCATGAGCGACGACCCGCGCAACAAGCGCACCCGCACGAGCGTCCTCCTCGGCCTCCCCGGCGGCACGCTCCTGATCGACACCACGCCCGACCTCCGCACGCAGCTCCTGCGGGAGCGGATCGGCCGCGTCGACGCCGTCCTCTACACCCACGACCACGTCGACCATCTCTACGGCCTCGACGACGTCCGCCCGTTGTGCCATTGGCGCGGCGGGCCGATCCCGGTGTGGTGCGAGGAGCAGGTGGAGAAGCGGATCCGCAAGGCCTTCGACTACGCCTTCCAGCCGATGCCGCTCCCCGGCGGGGGCATCCCGAAGCTCGAGTTCGAGCGGATCGGCGAGGATCCCTTCGAGCTCCTCGGCTGCCGCGTCGTGCCGCTGCGGCTGCGGCACGGCGTGTTCGACGTCCTCGGCTTCCGCTTCGGCGACGTCGCCTACTGCACCGACACGAACCTCATCCCCGAGGAGACGTTCGAACGCCTCGCCGGCCTCGACGTGTTCATCGTCGACTGCCTCCGCCACACGCGCCACCCGACGCATTTCTCATTGGAGGAGTCGCTCGCGGCGGCGAAGCGCGTGCAGGCGAAGCGCACGATCCTCGTCCATCTCGGCCACGAGCTCGACCACGAGGCGACGAGCAAGACCCTGCCGCCGGGCGTGGAGATGGCCTGGGACGGCCTCGTCGTGCCGCTGTCCGGCGTGTGAGACGCCGGCGGGGCGCTCGCGAACCCTGAACGACCCGGTTTTTCGGGAAAGGTCGCGCAATCACCGCATGATGTGCGGTGATTGTGCCGTCGATTCACCGCACGGGGCGGGAGGGGCCGGAGGGGGGCGGGTCACGTCCCGGGGGGATGCTCGTCCGGCTCGCCGCCGCTGAGATCGAGCGACCGCAGACGCAGGGCGTTGGCGATCACCGACAGCGAACTGACG
>CAWUOA010000031.1:0-17203 GCA_963923225.1 uncultured Planctomycetaceae bacterium | reverse complement strand
AGAAGGCCTTGAAGGCCTCCATCAGCGAGGTCGCCGGCGTGATCGGATACCAGGCGCCGACGGTGGCGCCCGCGTAGACCGCGCCCAGAGCGCAGGCGGTGTTGCCGTCGATGAGGATCGATCCGTCCGTGGCGTCCATCGCCTCGAGACGGAAGGGCAGCGGGCAGTCGAAATGCTCCCGGGCGTAGTCGCGGCCCAGGCCGATCGCCCGGTGGTTCGACTCGAGGAGCTTCGGCTTCTTGCCGTAGGTCTCCTCGAGCAGCTTGTGGACGACGTCCATGTCGATGCCCAAGAGCGCCGTCAGCGCCCCGGCGTAGGCGATGTTGCGGAGGAGGGTCCGCTCGCGGTCCCCCTCGAACGACTGCACGCAGAGGCGGCCGAAGGGGATGCCGAGGACGGTGATCCCGTCGCGCTCGAGCTCCTTCGGCAGCGGCCAGGAGGAGTCGTAGAGGAGGTAGCCCCCCTCGCGCACCGTGGCCACGTCCTTGGCGTAGGTGGAGGGGTTCAGGGCCACGACCAGATCGACCTCCGAGGGACGGGCCATGTAGCCGTCCTTGCTCACCCGGATCTCGTACCAGGTGGGAAGACCCTGGATGTTCGACGGGAAGATGTTCTTCCCCGACACCGGGATGCCCATGCGGAAGATCGCCTGCATGAGCAGGCCGTTGGCGCTGGCCGAGCCGGTGCCGTTGACCGTGCCGATCTTGAAGGCGAAATCGTTGACGCCGTTCACGCGTTCACCAGCTCCGTGGATTCGCAGGCGGCGCCCGCCACCGGCTTGAGAAGATCGAACAGCCGCATGTCCCAGGCCGCCGTCGGGCAGCGCTCGGCACACAGGCCGCAGTGCAGGCAGACGTCCTCGTCCTTGACCATCACGCGCTCGGTCTGCGGCAGCGCGCCGGAGAGGTAGATCTCCTGGGAAAGGTTGTCGGCGGGGGCCGAGAGCCGCTTCCGCAGCTCCGCCTCCGACGCCGGGGCGGTGGTGATGGTCAGGCAGGCGGTCGGACAGACGTCGATGCAGGCGTCGCACTCGATGCAGCGCTTCGGGGCGAAGGCGGTCTGGATGTCGCAGTTGAGGCACCGCGAGACCTCCGTCGCCACCTGCTCGGGGGAGAAGCCGAGCTCCACCTCGACGTTCAGATCGCGGAAGCGCTTCTCGAGCGCCTCGTGGCGCATCACCTGCCTGGCCGACGCGTCGTAGTCGTTGTCGTAGGCCCACGAATGGAGCCCGTTCTTCACGCTCACGAGCGTCATCCCCGGCGGGGGCCGGTCGGCGACGTCGAGACCGCGGCAGAGGAGGTCGATCGAGAGGGCGGCCTGATGGCCGTGGGCCACCGCCCAGATGATGTTCTGCGGCCCCCAGGCGGCGTCACCGCCGAAGAACACCTGGGGATGGGTGCTCTGGTGGGTGGTGCGGTCGACGACCGGCATTCCCTGCTCGTCGAAGTCGACGCCGGCGTCGCGCTCGATCCAGGGGAAGGCGTTCTCCTGGCCGATGGCGAGGATCACCGCGTCGCAGGGGATCGTCTCGGTGCGGACGACGCGGCTCTTCTGCCGGCCGGAGGCGTCCTCGGTCCACTCGAGGACCTCGAACTCCATCCCCACGAGCTTCCCCCCCTCGACGAGCATCCGCTTCGGGGCCCGGTTCTCGACGATCTCGACCCGCTCCTCCTCGGCGTCCTCGAGCTCCCACGGGGAGGCCCGGAAATGCTTCCGCCCGCGGCGCGCGACGACCTTCACGTCCGTGGCGCCGAGTCGCTTGGCGGTGCGGCAGCAGTCCATCGCGGTGTTGCCCACGCCGATGATGATCACCCGCGGCTCGATCCGCTCCACGTGCTTGAAGTGGACGTTGGCGAGCCACTCGATGCCGATGTGGACGTGGGCGGGATCGTCGTGGCGGCCGGGGAGGTCGAGCTCCTTCCCCTTCGGCGCCCCGCTGCCGACGAACACCGCGTCGTAGCCCTCGTCGAGGAGGGCCTTGAGGCTCGTCACCGGCGTGGAGTAGCGCATCTCCGCGCCCATGTCGATGATGTAGCCGCACTCCTCGTCGAGGACCGACGCCGGGAGGCGGAAGGAGGGGATGTTGATCCGCATCAAGCCCCCCGGCTCGCCGTTCTTCTCGAAGATCGTCACCGAGTAGCCGAGGGGGAGGAGATCGTTGGCGACGGTGAGCGAGGCGGGCCCGGCGCCCACCAGCGCGATCCGCTTGCCGTTCTTCACCTCGGGGGCCTTGGGCAGGAGCGCCTTGACGTCGTCGCGGAGGTCGGCCGCGACGCGCTTCAGGCGGCAGATCGCCACCGGCTTCTCGTCGATGCGGCCGCGACGGCAGGCCGGCTCGCAGGGCCGGTCGCACGTCCGCCCCAGAATCCCGGGGAAGACGTTCGAGGCCCGGTTGAGCAGGTACGACTCGGTGTAGCGGCCCTGGGCGATGAGCCGGATGTAGGCCGGGACGTTGGTGTGGGCCGGGCAGGCCCACTGGCAATCGACGACCTTGTGGTAGTAGCGCGGATCGGAGACGTCGGTCGGTTCCATGATGCCGTACTGGCTCGCTCCCAAGGACCTTCTGCTCACGGACCGCACAGTGTCGCCGGGGGCGTCATTCGTGGCAAGACGGACCGAAAGCGGAAATGGGCCCCGGGTAACCGGCCGGGCTCGGGGGCGGCGCCGCCCCCCACGGGGGGAGCCGGCTGGAGCCCTGCCGTCGCCGGGTTCGCCGACGGCAGGCCCCTCTCACCCGTCGACGAGCCGGTGGAGCACCCGCCCCTTGACGTCGGTGAGGCGGTGGTCGCGGCCGCCGTGGCGGAAGACGAGGCGCTCGTGGTCCACGCCCAGCCGCGCGAGGATCGTGGCGTGGATGTCGTGGATGTCGACCGGATCGGCGACGACCGCGTTGCCGAAATCGTCGGTCTCGCCGAAGGTCGTCCCGCCGCGGAATCCTCCGCCGGCGAGGAACAGCGTGTAGCCGTCGACGTGATGGTCGCGGCCGCAGTCGGGATTCACCGCGGGCGTGTGGGGCGTGCGGCCCATCTCGCCCCCCCAGAGGACGACCGTCTCCTCGAGCAGGCCGCGCGCCTTGAGATCCACGATCAGCGCCGTCACCGCCCGGTCGGTGACCCGGGCGTTCTTCTCATGGAGCTTCTTGAGCTGGCCGTGCTGGTCCCAGGGGGAGTTGTTGCCGTCGAAGCTCGGGCAGGTGATCTCCACGAACCGCACCCCCGCCTCGACCAGGCGCCGGGCGCGGAGCGCCTGGAGGGCGTAGAGCCGCTCGTGCTCGTCGTCGGAGTCGAGGCCGTAGAGCCGGCGGACGTGCTCCGGCTCGCGCGCCACGTCGAGGACGTCCGGCACCGCGGCCTGCATGCGGAAGGCGGTCTCCTGGTTGGATATCAGGCTCTCGATCGCCGCGGCATCGGAGGATTCGGCGGCGAAGGCGCGGTCCTGGGCCGCGACCAGGTCGAGGAGGCGGCGCTGGCGGGGGAGCGGATCGGCCGGGAGGATCGAGTCGACCGGAGTGCCGGAGGCGCGGATGCTCGTCGCCTGGCAGGAGGCGGGGAGGAAGGCGCTGCCGAAGTTCTCGAGACCGCCGTTGGGGACCCAGTCGTTGTTGAGGACGACGTAAGAGGGGAGATCGTCGGCCTCGGTGCCGAGGCCGTAGGAGACCCAGGCCCCCAGGCTCGGCGCGGCTCCGAGGATCCGCCCGGTGTGCGTGAGCAGCGCCTGCTGGCCGTGGAGCGGGAGCTCACCCACGACCGACCGCACCACGCACAGCTCGTCGGCGATCGTCGCCAGGTGCGGCAGGAGGTCGCTCACCCACAGCCCGCTCCCGCCGCGCTGCCGGAAGGTCCACGGGCTCCCCAGCCACACGCGCGACGCCGCCGACTGGCTGCGGCGCGAGACCCGCTCGGCGCCGATCGCCTTCCCCTCGTGCACGGCGAGCATCGGCTTGGGATCGAAGGTGTCGACGTGGCTCGGGCCGCCGTCCATGAAGCAGAAGACGACGCTCCTGGCGCGGCGGCCGCGGGCGGGCGTGTAGACGCCGGGGGCCGCCGGGGCGGAGGTGCCCACGATGCCCGACAGCGCCAGCGCCCCGAACCCGGCCGACGATCCGGCGAGCAACGCGCGGCGCGTGGCGGCACGCGGCATCGGACCGGGGCAGGGGGGGGCGGGCAGCGGCATGGCGGCGGCCTCGACGTCAGCGGACGTGGAGGAACTCCTTGGTGTTGAACAGGGCGTGGGCGAGCGCCGCCCAGGCGGCGCGGTCGGCCATCCGCTCGGCCTCCGGAGCGGCGAAGCCGGCGAGCGCCTCGGTCCAGGTCCGGATTTCCGCGTCGGTGGCGCCGCGGCCGAGCGCGTCGCGGAACATGCGATCGATCCGCGCGGCCGGATCGGAACGGCCGTCGGCGACGAGGCTGCCGGCCCAGCGGTCGGCCATGGCGACCACGAAGGGATCGTTGAGGAGGATCAGGGCCTGGCCCGGCACCGAGGTGACGTCGCGCTTGGCGGTGGAGATCTTCGGCGCGGGAGCGTTGAACGCGGCGAGGAACGCCGGCGGCGCCATGATCGAGCGCTCGACGTAGAGCGAACGGCGGCCGTCGCCGTCGAGGGGGCCGGAGAAGAGCCGTTTGGTGGCGTCCTCCGTGGGCCGCCAGGGACGCACCGGCACGCCGCCGAGGCGCGGCTCGAGACGGCCCGATACCGCCAGCAGCGCGTCGCGGACGCTCTCGGCATCCAGCCGCTGCGTGGGCCGGTGGTGGAGGAGGGCGTTGCCCGGATCGCGCTCGACCCCCTCGGGCGACGGCCTGCCCCCCCGGAGAAACGTCTCGGTGAGAAGCAGACGGCGCACGAGCCGCTTGGTCGACCAGCCGTCTTCGACGAAGTCGATCGCCAGGCGGTCGAGCAGTTCGGGATGCGTCGGCGGGGCGCCGAGCCGGCCGAAGTCGCTGGGCGTCGCCACGAGCCCCCTGCCGAAGACCCACTGCCAGACCCGGTTGACCCACACGCGCGCCACGAGCGGATTGGCGCCGCTGGCGAGATGCTCGGCCAGTTCGAGCCTGCCGCTCCCGGCGGTCGTGCCGGGGGGATGGAGATGGGCGAAGAGACGCAGGAATCCGCGCGGCACCGCCGGCCCCTCGTCGTTGACGTCGCCCCGGACGTTGAGCCGGTAATCGATCGCCCCGTCCCCCGCCTCGAGCATGCCGGTGACGGTGCGCGGAAACGGGAGGCCGGCTTCGACTTCCCGGTACCGCGAGACGAGCGCCGCGGCGCCCGGCAGCGACGCGGGATCGTCCGTGAAAAGGCCCACGCCGTGGGCCCACGCGACCACCTCGCCGTCGCCCGGTGCGGGCTTCCCCTCCGCCCACCGCGCGACGGCTGCGGAGAGCCACCCCGCCACCGCTCGCCACGCTGCGGCCGCGCTCTCCGGTTCGGCGCCGGCGAAAAGCGTCGCGATGGCGCCGGGATCAATTGGGGGGGCGCCCGGAGCGTCGTGTGACGCCGCGGCGGTGAGCGAGAACCAGCTCCGCTTCTCCCGGCCGTCGTCCCGGGCCGGGAGGACGACGCCGCCGGCCTGGGCCAGGCCGGTGCGCGGGGGGAAGTTGGGATTGAAGTCGGCGGTGGCGATCTCGGTGAGGACGCGCGTCACTCCGTTGGCCGCAGGCGTGGGGCCGACCGCGATCCACTGCGGCGGGGCCTTGCCGTCGAGGAACACCGGCCCCCCGCTCCCTTCGTTGAGGAAGGCGTTTTGCGGCACGACGAGCTTCGCCGCCCATTCCCCCCCCGCCACGCGGAGGCTCAGCCACGGCTGCGGGAAACGGTCGGGCGCCGGGAGCCGGAGGATGCCGGGGAGCTTCGCCGAGAGGGCGTGGGTGTGCCATCCGGCGGGGAGGATCTCGGCGACGAGCCGCTCCCCGTCGAGCGCGACGCGCACGGTGCCATCGGCGACGTGGCCATGGGCGAACCCCGCCCCCTCCGCCTGCCAGCCCGGGGGGAGCGTGTTTCGGCGCGGGTCGAGAAGCGGGGTGAAAGCGCTTCGCGCCGCACGCGCCGCGTCGGCCTCGGCCCGCGACTCCGCTGCCAGCTCGCGCCACGCCGCGAGCACGGCCGCGTCCCCCTCGGGGTCCTTCGTCGCCCCGGCCGCGAGGAGCCTCGCGAGGCGCCTCCCGATGGGGTCGCTCGGCGGCGCCGCACCCTCGGCGGGGAGGAGCCTGGCGGCCAGGCGTGTCCGCAGGTCGCCCGCGCGAACGAGCGCGATCTCCCGCGCCCAGGCCTTCGACACCGCCTCCTGGATCGCCGTCCGGAGGCGCGCCAGTTCGTCGACCGCCGGCGCCGTCGCGGCGGGGAGCGCCACGTCACGGGCGGTCCAGCGCGGCGTCATGAGCATGCCTGCCAGCGCGTAGTAGTCCTCCTGGAGGATGGGATCGAGCTTGTGGTCATGGCAGCGGGCGCAGCCCACGGTGAGGCCGAGGAAGGCCTTGGAGAAGGCATCGATCTTGTTGTCGACCATCTCCTGGTGGATGCCGTTGAAGTCGAGGCTGCTGCCGTGGCGATGCTCACCGAGATGGAAGAACATCGGCCCCACGAGGCCGGCATCGACCCCCGCCGCCGCGTCCGAGCGGCGCTCGCGAAGGAGGTCGCCCGCGATCTGCTCGCGGAGCAGGCGGTCGAAGCCGACGTCGTCGTTGAACGCGCGCACGAGCCAGTCGCGGTACTCCCAGGAGCCCTTGGCCGCGATGTCCCATTCGTAGCCCCACGTGTCGCCGTGACGGACGACGTCCATCCAGTGCCGGGCGAAACGCTCGCCGAAGTGGGGCGAGGCGAGCAGGGCGTCGATCGTGGCCTCGAGCGGAAGCCCGGGGTCGGCGAGCGCGGAATGGGCGACCGGGGGCAAGCCCGTCAGCACGAGCGACAACCGGCGGCGGAGCACCTCGGGGGTCGCCCGGGCCGCCGGGGCGATGCCCGCGGCGTCGAGCCGAGCGCGCACGAAGCGATCGATCGGGTCGCGGTTCCACGACGGATCGGCCACGGGGGCGGGATCGTGGGCCACCGGGGCCTGGAAACTCCACCAGCCGCGCCCCTCGTCGATGCGACGCTCGCGGGCCGCGACCGCAGCGGCGTCGCTGACGCGCGGATCGACGGCTCCGGAGCGGACCCACTCCACGAGCAGATCCACTTCCTCCGGCGGCAGCGCTTCGTCGGGGGGCATCGCCGTCCCGGGGTCGGCACGGCGAACGGCGGCCACCAGTGGCGACGCCTCGGGATCGCCGGGCACCACCGCCGGCCCGGAGGCCCCTCCCGTCACCCACCCACTCCGGGAGTCGAGCGCGAGCCCGCCGGAGATGTCGCCCGAGTGGGAGTGGCAGCCGAAGCAGCGGGCCTGGAGGACCGGCAGAACCCGGTCCATGAAGTGGTCGACGGCAGGGTCCGCGGCCGTCGCCGACGCCACCGGCAGGAGAAGCGTCAGCACGACCCTCACGATCGGGAAAGCCTGTCCGCGGCGCGCGGCCACCACGGCGCCCAGCCCGCGCCGCCGGCCCTGCTTCGATGCGAGTATCGGGACCGCGACCATGAACGCGGGTATTCCAGGGAGCCGCGGAAGACCCGCGAGGAAACGATTCTACCCGGGAACGGCTCCATCCGGTTCCGGTGTTCCGCCACGCCGAGGCTCGGGAACGATCGTCGGAGGTCGGGCCGGGAGCACCCCCTCATACCCCCACGCTCCGGGGGCCACCTTGGACGATTCGGTATCTTCCGCAACGATTAGGCCTTCCCTGTGGCGTCCGATTCGATTTATCGGCGGCTTTTGACGACGGTGAAGGCACGCTTCCCGCTCCACCCCCACGCGTCAGCTGTCCATTGCAAATCATCGACCAAGCCGCCGCATCGCCGTCGCCCGCCCCGCCGAGGATGGCTCGGGGCACCGATGACCCCGTCGATGGCGGGCCGGCCCTGTTGACGGTGTCGGTGATCATGCCGACCTTGAACTGGGGCGGCTGTTTCGACGTCGCCGCGAGCTCCGTGATCGCCCAGCTCGGCGGCGTGTCCGCGGCCGGGACGGAATTCCTGGTCGTGTCCGACGGTCCCGGCGGCGGCGCCCCGGCGATCTTGGACGATGGCAAGTGCCGTGTCCTGGCGACGGGTGTTCGCAAGGGGCCGGCGTGCGCCCGCAATCTCGGTGCCGCTCACGCCGTCGGCGACGTCCTGTTCTTCGTCGACGCCGACGTCGAGATCGCCCCGGGGGCCATCGAGCGGGTGCGTGCGGCGTTCGGGGCCGCACCGGATCTGATGGCCGTCTTCGGCACCTACGACGACGCGCCGGCCTGCGAGGGGACCGTCAGCCAGTTCCGCAATCTCCTCCACCATCACACGCACGTCAGCCATCCGGGCAAAGCGGCGACGTTCTGGTCAGGCTGTGGCGCGATCCGCGCCGCGCTGTTCGCCGACCTCGGCGGATTCGACGAGTCGTTCCAGCATCCGAGCGTCGAGGACATCGAACTGGGGATGCGCGTGAAGGCGATGGGGGGGAAGATCGAACTCGACCCCCTGCTGCGGTGCAAGCACCACAAATCGTGGTCGCTCCGTTCGATGGTCGTCACCGACATCTTCCAGCGGGCGGTGCCCTGGACGCGGCTGATCGTCGACAGCGGCGAGGTGCCGGCGACGCTGAACCTCGACTGGGGCAACCGCGCCTGCGGCGCCGCCGCGGTGCTCACCGTTCTCAGCCTGCCGGCGGCGGCGATCGCCCGTCGGTGGGAGATTCTCGCCTTGGTGCCGGTGCTCCTCTCGGTGATGGCCTGGATGCACGGCGACTTCTATCGGCTGTGCCTGCGGCGGCGCGGACCGGCGTTCGCGCTGGCGTCGTTCGCGCTCCACGCCCTGTTCTACTTTTACTCCACCCTCACTTTCGCGGCGGTCGTCGTCTCGTCGGCGATCGGCCGTCTCTCGTCCCGGCTCCGGGGAACCCGATCGTGACCGGTCGGCCGTCCATCGAAGCGGCCGTGCCCGGGCGGTGGAGGTACGCCCCGGGACTGTTCTCCGGACTTCTCGTGGCGGTCGCCGTGACGGTCGTCGGCGTGGGCATCGCCGACGCGTGGATCCGCGACCGCGATTGGGACATGCGCAAGAGGGAGACGGAGTACGGGCTGTTCCGGGACGGCGTGTATCCCGACCCCGCCGTCGAGGCGCCCCCCGTCGGCCGCACGCGGGTGCACTCGGTCTACCCTCCCTGGGCGCTGCCGCTGTTCTCGCTGTTCTTCGAACCGGGCGGCAAACTCCAGGGCAGGATCTGCATCGAGGTTCTTTCCCTGGCGGCACTGTCGGTGATGGGCTGGTACGGCTGGCAACGACTGCGCCCCTTCGGACTCGCGCCGGGGATCGTCGGCGCGGTCGCCGGCGCGGCGATCGCCGGCAACGCCTCGGCCTTCTCGATCGGCCAGTTCTCCATCCTCTGCATGGGGGCCGTGGCGGCGGAGATGCTGTTCCTGGAGAGGGAGCGCCCCGTCGCCGCGGGAGTCTGTTGGGCGCTGGCGATGCTCAAGCCCCAGATCGGCATCGCCTTCGCGCCGCTCCTCCTCGTCCGGGGCCGTCGCATCGGATTCATGGCGGGCGTCCTGGTGCTCGCGGCGCTCTCGCTCCTCGCTTGCTGGTGGACCGGCGTCTCCCCGTCGTCCATCGTCGCCCGCTGGCTCGTGCGCAACCGCCTGGAGTTCAACGGCCACGCCCCCCTCCAGCTCGCGATTCAATCGTGGACCGGGATGAGCCAACGCGTCCTGGTGATCGTCGGCATGTCCCTCCTGGCGGCGGCCGCCGGATACATGCTCCTCCGCGCCGCACCCGCCGCCGATTCCGATCCCCTGCGGCTCGCCGCTCCGCTGGCCGCGATCGGGATGCTCGCCGTCTATCACAGGCATTACGACAACGTGATGCTCTGGCCCACCCTGATCGCCGCGTTGGAGTGGGCACTGCGCACGGGGAGACGGACCGACGTGATCGTGGCCGCCGTGCTGGGCACGACGCTCCTGATCCACGACCACTTTCTCTCGGCGGTGCCGTACGGCAGACTCGCCGCGGGAGCCGTGTGGGCCGCCGCGGCCTGCCATCTCCTCGGGCGGGCCGTCTTGTCCGCTCCTCCGGGGCGAGGGAAGGAGGCGACTCCAGCGTGACACCGGATCCGAAGAGCGATGCGGGAGTCCCGACCGCGGGCCCGGTGTGCGTGATCGGCGCGGGGCCGGCCGGCCTGTCCGCGGCCCTGGTGCTCGCGCGCGCCGGAATCGACGTCACGGTGCTCGAAGCCGATCCGGAGGAGGTGGGGGGCATTTCCCGGACCATCCGCCACCGCTCCGCTGCGGCGGGGGGAGGGGTGTTCCGCTTCGACATCGGCGGCCATCGCTTCTTCTCCAAGAGCCGTGAAATCGAGGAGCTGTGGTCCGAGCTCCTCGGCCCCGACATGCTCGACCGGCCGAGGCTCTCGCGGATCTCCTACGGGGGGAAACTGTACGACTACCCTCTCCGGGCCGGTCAGGCGGTGCGGAACCTCGGCCTCCTGGAATCCACGCGGTGCGTCGCCAGCTACGCCTGGGCCAGGATGCTGCCGGTGCGCGACCCGCGCTCCTTCGAGGACTGGGTCTGCAACAAGTTCGGAAGGCGCCTCTTCGAGATCTTCTTCAAGACCTACACCGAGAAGGTGTGGGGGATGAAGTGCAGCGAGATCTCCGCCGACTGGGCCGCGCAGCGCATCAAGGGCCTCTCCCTCGGCACCGCGATCCTCCACGCCCTGCTCCCCAAGCGATCCCAGGTCGACCGCGACAAGCAGGTGAAGACGCTCATCGACACCTTCCGTTACCCGCGTCTCGGCCCCGGAATGATGTGGGACGCCGCGGCCCGGCAGGTGCGTGAACGGGGCGGACGCGTGCTTCTCGGGCGGCGCGTGACGGGCGTGCGGCACGTCCCGGGAGACCCGCTCCCCTGGAAAGTCGAGTGTTCGACGGCCGATGGCGGAGTCGAGACCGTCGCCGCGTCGGACGTGATCTCCTCGGCGCCGCTCCGCGAGCTCGTGCGCTCGCTCTCGCCCGCGCCTCCGGCGGAGGTCCTCGAGGCTGCGGGACGGCTGCGGTACCGCGACTTCCTCACCGTGGCCCTCGTCGTGAGGCCGACCCACCGTTTCCCTGACAATTGGATCTACATCCACGACCCCGGCGTGAAGGTGGGGCGCGTGCAGAACTTCGCGAGCTGGTCGCCGGAGATGGTCCCCGATCCGGCGCTGGCCTGTTACGGACTCGAGTACTTCTGTTTCGAGGGGGACGGCACGTGGACGATGTCGGACGCCGAGCTCGTGGCCCTGGCCACCCGTGAGCTGGCGGTCCTCGGGCTCGTCGACGAGAAGGCGGTGCTCGACGGACGCGTCGTCCGCCAGCCGAAGGCCTACCCGGTGTACGACGACGGCTACACCGAGGCGGTCGCCACGATCCGCAGGGGCTTCGAAGCCGGGTATCCGGGGCTGCATCTCGTGGGCCGGAACGGCATGCACAAGTACAACAACCAGGACCACGCGATGATGACGGCGTTGCTCGTCGCGCGGAACATCGTCGCCGGCCGCACGATCTTCGACCCCTGGGCCGTCAATCAGGACGCGGAGTACCACGAAGCGGGTGAAGCCGGCGCCGATTCCCCGCGCGGCGATTCCGGGCTGCGGGCCGTGCCGCGGAAACGGTCGGACGGCTAGCGACGACGCCCGCGGTACGCGGCGATGGCTTCGCGATAGAGCGCCTCGAACCGCGCCGCGGCCGAGTCGAGCCCGAAGGCCTGCCGGGCGTGGTGGTGTCCCCGCCGCCCGAACTCCCGCGCCTTGTCACCGTCCGAGAAGAGCTCGTCGAGGCGGTCCGCGGTCGCGTCGACGTCGCCGGGCGGCACGAGGAATCCCGTCGCGCCGTCGGTCACGATCTCGGTCAGTCCGCCGGCCCGGCTGGCCAACACCGCCACGCCGTGCATCTGTGCTTCCGCGGCGATCATGCCGAACGGCTCCTCCCAGACGGATGGAACGCACGCCACCCACGAGGAGCGCATCCGGGTGAACACCTCGTCTCGGCCGATGTGCCCGGTGAACTCGACGTGGCGGCCGAGCCCCCACCGCTCCGTCAGCCCGCGCAGCCTCTCCCGTTCGGGGCCGTCACCGGCGACGACGAGGCTCGCCCGTGGATGGCGGGGGAGCACACGGGCCATCGCCGCGAGGAGCACGTCGATCCCCTTCTCCGGCACGAGGCGGCTGGCGGCGATGACCGATGGCATCGGCGACATTTCCTCGCGCGGTTCGACGACCGCCGTCCCCGGATGGACGACCGCGGCCGAGCGGAGGTGCGGCGCGCCGAATCGCGCGAGGCGGTCCGCCACCGCGTGGCTGATCGCGGCGACGCGGGTGAACCGCCCCCCCCAAGCACGATCCAACGCCATCTGCACGAGCATCGGCGGCCAATCGCGGGCCGGAATGCAGCCCTGTCGGAGGCATGCCCGACCGGGGAACGATTCGCACGTCGATCCGGAGGGGAGCCGCCTCGTTCCCCGCGGACAGATCGCACGGCTCCACTGGGCGTAGTAGACGGAGGCGACCCCCTCGAGCGCACGGAGCACCAGCGGCGAGAGCTGCGTCAGGTAGAGGTTGACGTGGACGACGTCGGGCTCGAAGCGGGCGATCATCGAGCGCAGTCCGCGGGCCGCGGAGGGATTGGCCGTCTGAAGGAGCGTCCTCCAGCGGCCGGCCGTGCCGACGCAACGCTCGTCGGCGAAGGAGTCCTTTTCGCTGTGCCCGGCCGACGAGGCGAAGACGCGCACCTCGTGGCCACGGGCCCGGAGGGCGTCGCGCAGTCCCATCACGATCACTTCGGCCCCCCCGGCGGGCGTGCCGTAGTCGTTGACCAGGAGTATCCTCATGCTGCGTCCGTGCGTCCCGGAGACCGATCGACGCATGGTACCATTCGGTCCGGACCGCCGACCGATTCGCGGAGAGGTGAGCGTGGCCGAGCCGATCGACACCGGGTGGCCCGCGGGATTCGATCCCTTCGTGCACTGGGCCGGGCGATTCGGGCTCCGTCGGGCGATCAAGCGCCTGGCGCTGGGGAAGTCCGGGATCCGCACCGAATGGCGCTACTGGCGGGCCGCGCGGCGGCTTCCCGACGGCCGCAGCGGCACCCTTCGGGCGGGGGCCAGCCTGCTCGGCTGCCACCGGGCCGAGAACGGCATCGGCGAATCCTGTCGCCTCGCCGCCGAGGCCCTCGCCTGCGTCGGCTCGCCCTTCGGGGTGGTGAACATGCCGTTCTCGCTCCACTGCAGGCACGGCGACACGCGTACCGCCCACCACGAGATCCCCTGGCCCGCGCACCGGGCCAACGTCCTCCACATGAACGCCCCCGAGATGGGCTACATGGGCGACCTCCTCGGCCGGCGGGGCCTCGCCGGGCGGATCACCATCGCCGTCTGGCACTGGGAGCTCCCGACGCTCCCGCTCCAATGGAAGCGGGCGATGCGGGGCATCGACGAGTTCTGGGCCCCGTCGCGGTTCATCGAGGGGGCGCTGCGCGACGGCGGAGCGGAGAACGTCGTCGCCATGCCGCACGGAGTGGCCGTGCCTCCCGGCGCGGCGATTCCCCGGAGCGAACTGGGGGTCGCCGACGACAGCTACCTGTTCCTCGTGATGTACGACGTCGCCAGCTACCAGCGCCGCAAGAACCCCGAGGGGGCGATCCGTGCCTTCAAGCGGGCGTTCTCCCCCGACGGCCCGGCCACGCTCCTGGTGAAGCTCCACAACGCCCACTTCGAACCCGGCAAGACGCGGGAGCTCGCGGAGCTGGCGTCGGGTTGGCCCTCGATCCGGCTGCTCACCGACGTCTTCGACCGGGAACGGACGAGGGGCTTGCTCCGGGCCTGTGACTGCTACGTGTCGCTGCACCGCTCGGAGGGCTTCGGCCTCGGGCCGGCCGAGGCGCTGGCGCTCGGCAAGCCGGTGATCGCCACCGACTGGTCGTCGACCACCGACTTCGTCCATCCCGACCACGCCTGCCCGGTGGCCTGCCGCCTGGTGCCGGTCGGCGAGACCGTCGGACCGTACGAGGCGTGGCAGCACTGGGCCGAGCCCGATCTCGACGACGCGGCCGAAGCGATGCGCCGCCTCGCCGCCGATCCGGAGGCGGGTCGGGCGCTGGGGAAGAAGGCGGCCGCGTTCATGGCCGCCCGTTTCCATCCCCGCCAGGCCGGCGAACGGATGCGCAGGCGGCTCGAGGAACTGGGGGCGATCGACGCGTGAGGGTCCCCCGGTCACCGACGCTCACGGCGACGGCTGCCGTCCCGCTCCCGCCAACAGCGCCTCGAGCGCCCCGTGTTCGGGGAGATGCCCCCAGCGGCGGGTGAAAAGGTCGTGGTTGCGCCGGATCCGCCTCCCGCGCAGCCAGTTCCACAGGGTGTCGTACGTGGCGTGTCCCTGGTGCCAGACGAAGCAATCCAGACGCAGCCCGAGAGTCTGGCCCCTGGCCCGGATCTTGCAGCACAGGTCGAGGTCCTCGAAGTAGCCGTGGCGATAGCACGCGCTGAATCCGCCCACTTCTTCGAACGTGCACCTGTCGATCAGCAGGCACATCGCCGTGAGGAAGGGGACCGTCGCGGTGGGCACGTCCGAGGCCGTGCGGAGCGCCTCGAAGCGTTCGCCGATCCCCACGCCCGCGTCGGAGGGATCCGGCACGAGGCCGCGGCAGGAGGGATCGAATTGGAAGAGATCGGTCGGGTGTCCCGACACCGGCCCGACGGCACGACACGAGGGATCGGCGAGGAGCGAATCGAGCAGCTTGCGGTCGAATCCGGGGGTGAGCACCGTGTCGGTGTTCACCAGGAGCGCGTGTCTCGCCCGGCCTTCGGCGATGCCGGTGGTGGCGGCGGCCCGGAACCCGCGGTTGTGGGCATGCGTGACGACACGGACCGCCCGGGGATAGCCGGCGAGAAAGGCGTCGACGGTGCGTCGCTGCGTGCGTGGCGAGCCGTCGTCGACGATCGTCAAGGACTGGCCGGGATCGCTCAGGCAGGCATCGAGCGAGCGAAGACAGCGTTCGACCAGGTCGGCGCGGCCGTAGAACGGCAGGACGACGTCGAGCGAGGGCGGCGGGGGCGAAGGAGGCGCGCCGCCGCGGTGTTCGTGGGACATGGGAGCGAACCGAGCCCGAAGTTCGGGGGGAGGGGCATCACGATCATACCCACCATCGTCCCACCACCGGGGGGAGAGGCCCCTCGCCCCGCCCCGTCGCATCCGGCGGCGGATTCCCCAGGGCCAGGGTCTCGCTAGCGACTCGCGGCCGTGGCGCGGCCGCGGGTGTCGAGCTTCTCCCGATCCGAGACGAGATCCTCGCGCATCGCCAGGACGTCGCGTCGGGCCTCGCCGTCGAGGTGTCCGAAGGAGTCGATCGACTCGTACTCCAGATCCTGGCGCATCTCCCGCCAGGCTCGCGCGAAGATGAACCGCTGCCGATCGGCCCATCCCGCCATGGCAGCCGCCGGCGTGACCATCGGCTCCTCCGCCTCGGCCGCGTCCTCGGAGGTGGCCGACACCGGGCGGAGCATCGGCTCGCCTCCGGGGCCGTCTCGGAGCGAGGAGCAACCCGCCGGCGCGAGCACGGCGGCCAGCAGCAGCCACGGAGTGGATACGCATCGAACGGTCATGGGGGCTCCGGTGTGGCGTCAGTAGGTCGACATCGTCGCCGATCGGTCGAGCTCACCGCGAAGCTCGCGCACCTGCTCGGCGGCGCCGCCACCGAAGTTCTCGAGCCCCTCGTCCTCGTGGAAGTTCCAGTCCTTCTTGATCTCCTTCACCGCGTCGGCGGCCTCGGCCCGCGACTTCGCCATCCAGCGCTGCCAGGCGGCCGCCGGCGACTCCATGGCGCTGCAGCCGCCGCCGGCGAGCACCGGCAGGAGACAGGCGAGCCGGAGGAGGGCCATCCGGGAGGGGGGCCCCGGGGAACGAACCGGCGGACGACTCGCCATGGCGGAGCGGCTCCTGCGGGAAAGGGAGACAGGATCAATAGGGGGCGTCTCCGCGCCGGGCAAGGGGAATCCGCTCGGGGCCCGTCGCTTGCGGACGACTGGGAAGGCTGGCGAGAATCGGTCGCCAAAGGAGCCCAACCGATGCCGCCGACCCTGTCCTCGTCCTGCCGACGTTCCTCCGGGATCGTCCCCTTCGCGCTCGCCGCGATCCTCATCGCCGCCACGGGCGCCCCAGCCGCCGATCCCGGCGAGCACGACTTCGGCACGGCCATCGTCGTGTTCACGCTCGAATACGAGGACGACCTCCTCCCGGCCCCCCCCTGGGCACTCGCCGAGGCGCGGGTCCGTCGCCTGGGCAACGTGTTCTTCCTCACCGGCGTCGAGCCGGGGGCGGAGCCCACCGCCGCCAAGCGGCACTGGATCCCGCTCGCGGACATCGTCCGCCTGGCCGAGTTCGACGACGTCGACGCGGCGCGGGCCGCGCTCGAGGAGGAGGCCGAGGAGGGGCCGGCCGTGCGGAGCGTCGTGCGGCCGATCGGGCGCCGGTCGCGGCGGTAGCTGTCGATCAATCGGGCGCCGCGGGGAAGAGACGCGTCACCTCTTCCGGGGACAGGGGCCGGTCGAAGAGGGCCGCTTCGTCGATCCGTCCCTCCCAGCCGTCGGCCCCGTCGCTGCGGCCGCCGAGGAACAGTTCCTCGGGGCCAGGGCCGCTCACGGCGGTCACCGCCGCGTCGATCTCCACGCGCCCGTCGACGTGGACGCGCACGCGCGTCCCGTCGCGCACCAAGACGACGTGGTGCCAGGTCCATCGCTCGAGCGGCGTCGTGCCGGCCACCGGCGGGTCGTCGCCGTGGCGGAAGAGGATCCGGCCGGGATCGCCCGCCGTGCCCCCCAGGCCGAGGTGATCGCCATCGGGGGTGAGCCCATGGTCGGGGCCGCGCGAGAAGATCCAGCCGGTCATGCCACGGGCGTCGGCCGGCATGCCGTTCCAGATCCAGGCCGCGAGGGTGTAGCGGGAGCCGAGGCCCGGCACGCGCGCCCGGACGCGGCCGCCGACGAAGCAGGGGCAGCGGTCGCGCGATCCCGGCGGCGAGGCGCCGCGGCCCGGGCCGTCGAGCCAGAAGGTGATCCCCGGCTCGTAGACCGCGTCGCGGCCATGGGGTGAGCGATCGACGGCATGGGGGCCGGTGGCGTCGTC
>CAWUOA010000030.1:0-17407 GCA_963923225.1 uncultured Planctomycetaceae bacterium | reverse complement strand
CCGCGTCGCGGCCATGGGGTGAGCGATCGACGGCATGGGGGCCGGTGGCGTCGTCGAGCCGCCACAGCGCCGCCGGCTCCGCGGCGAGGATCCGCCGCGTCGCCGGACCGTCCGCGGGCGCGAGCGGACGCCTCGGTGCCCGGCAGACGCGTTCGAGGAGCCCGATCGCCGTCTCCACGATCCGCGGTTCGGCCGCCGGCTCGAGGCCGGCCGAGCGCGCGGGCCAGGTGTTGTAGCCGCCGAAGGGGTGTTGCTCGGGGGGTGGGACGTAGCCGTCGCCGCCGTTGGCGAGCTCGACGACCATCGTCCGTTCCAGCGGGCTCGCGGCCTTGATCTTCAAGCCCGTCACGGCGTAGGTCTCGCCCGGCGAGGTGGCGATGGCCACGTCCCCGATCCGCAGCCCCTGCACCACGACCTCGGTCCGCCCGAGTCGCGAGAGGAGCACCTGCTCGCGCGCGTAGACCTCCTCCTGGGTGGCCGGCGCCCGCTCGCCGGTGGCCGCGACGATCCGTTCGGCCCACTCGAGACGCTGCTTGTCGGGAACGCGGTAGGCGAGGTCGAGACGGCGCTCCTCCATCGCCAGTTCGGCGTCGGCACGGTGGTCGATGCCCTCACAGGCCCGCGCGGCGATGTCGACGAGCCCGGCGGCGTAGGCTTCGATCGTGGGGTCGGGCCTGCGCTCCTTGGGCACCGCGTAGTCGACGCGCCAGATGTCGCCGCTGCAGCCGTGCGAAAGGAGCGTCACGAACCGGCCGTGGCCGGCGGCGCCCGCGGGTGCCAAACGTCGCTCGAGGCCGTCGCAGAAGAGCCCGAAGTAGTCGGCGGAGAGGTCGGAATCGCCGAAGTAGTGCATCGAAAAGTTGCCGAGAATGGCGATCGGCCGGCCGTCGGCCGCGCGGAGCGAGAGGAGACAGAGGTCGGGGTCCTCCGGCCCCGCCTCCCCGGTGACGTCGTCGGGGTTCGCCGCGGCGTGCATGTTCGCCCGCACGGTGGGATTGCCGAAGGGATCGTCGACGATCCGGTCGGGGCGGCGGATCCACTGCCGCAGGGCCGTGTAGTCGGCGGCGTCGGCGCGCGCGAAGCCGACGGTGGCCGGCTCGAGCGCGGCGACGGCCGCCCCGACCGCCTCGACGATCCGCTCGCGCAGGAAGGGGACGTAGGCGGGATCGGCGTCGGTGCCGAGGCAGCCCATCGCGGCCGGGGCGCTGTGGGTGTGGGTGGCGGCCACCAGGACCCGATCGGCGGGGATGCCGTGACGGGCCTCGACGAGCGTCTTGGTCTCGTCGAGGAAGCCGCGGGAGAGCATGCAGGTATCGACGACGACGATCGCGACCCGGGTCGGCCCCGATTCCAGCGCGATCGCCCTGGCGTGCAGCGGCGACTTCACCCTCTCGAGCGACCGCGACGTCATGCCGCCGTTGACGAGCACCGGCAGCGTCGTCGGCGTGACGTCGACACGTGCCGCCCCCGCCCGCAGGGCCTCGGCCCGAGCCGAGCCACCGGCGACGAGCGCCGCCAGGACCGCCCCGAGCAGGACGCCCCCCATCCACGCCGCCGACCCGCCTGTCCGATACCCCATCGATGGCTCTCCCGCGTGTCGATCGCCGTCGTTCCCGCTGCCGTCGAGTTCACCGCGCCAGATGCCTGGGCAGATCGGCGACCGAATCGCAACCGAGCTGGTCCATCACCTGCACGAGTTGTCGGGAGAGCATCTCCACGACGTGCTCCCCTCCGCGATCGCCGAGGGCCGCCGCGCCGTACATGAAGGGCCGGCCGAGGAACACGAAGCTCGCTCCGCTGGCCAGCGCCCTGGCGATGTCCGGCCCGGAGCGGACGCCGCTGTCGAGCATGACGCGCATCCGGCTCCCGACCGCCGCCACGATCCCCCCGAGGGCGCGAATCGACGACGGCCCGGCGTCGAGCTGTCGGCCGCCGTGGTTGGAGACGATGACCCCGTCGAGTCCGCGCCCCGCCGCCTCCTCGGCGTCCTCCGGGTTCATCACCCCCTTGAGCACCAGGTCCCCCTTCCAGCGGTCGCGGATCCGGGAGAGATCGTCGCCGGTGAGCCGGCCGGTGAAGGTGCGGTCCATGAACTCGGCGAGCTGGCGGAGATTCAGATCGGCCTCCATGTAGGGGCGCAGGGTGGCGAAGTCGGGGCGGCCACGGCGGAGCATCGCCAGCCCCCACGACGGACGGGCGAGCATCTGCAGCACCGTCCGCGGGCCGATCCGTGGCGGCACGGCGAAGCGGTTGCGGATGTCGCGCGGCCGGTAGCCGAAGGCGGGGACGTCGGCCAGGAGGACGAGCGTGCGGCAGCCGGAGGCCTCGACCCGCGCGAGGAGCTTGTCGCGGAGAGCGGCCTCGCGCGGCACGTAGAACTGGAACCAGTGCGTGCCGCCGGTGAGCCGGCCGATCGTCTCCGGATCGGCGGTGGTGGTCGTGCTGAGGATGAAGGGGAGACGACGGGCGGCGGCCGCCGCGGCGAGGCTTTCGCAGGCCCCCGGCCAGACGAGGCCCTGCATCCCCACCGGACAGACGCCGAACGGCGCGCCCCAGGTGCGGCCGAAGAGCGTCGTCTCGAGCGACACCTCCCCACGCGGCGCGAGGGCCCGCGGGAGGAGCCCCACGCCGCGGAAGTCCTCGACGTTGCGACGGAGGTTCAGGTCGTCGTTGCAGCCGCCGTCGAGGAAGTCGAAGACGAATCCCGGGATCCGCCGCCGCGCCGCCTCCCGCAGGTCCTCGACGACAGGGTAGCGGTGGTCGAAGAACGGCGGCATGGAATCACGGAGGGGAGACGGAGACGCGCAGGGGTGCTGCGAAGGTGTGCTTCATGACGAAGTTGATCGTGGCGTGGACGGTCACCGGCACGATCTGCCCCTCCACCGCCGGAGCGTCGGGGGCCGCCGCGATCGTGATGTGGCCGGCCGTCTCGCCGGCGACGAGGAGCGTCTTGCTCTCCGCCGGGACGATCCTCACCCCCTTGGGGAGCGGATTGCCGTACGGGGTCTCGAGGTGCTGCAGCTGCAGGTCGAGCGTGAGGTTGCCGGCGTAGTCGGGGGCCCGCTCGACGGTGACGTCGATGCGGCTCGACTCGCCCGGCCGGAGTCGCACCTCCTCGGTGCTCACCCGGATCGCGCGGACGTCCATCGGCCCGGCGATGCTCACGGTATGGAAGTCGACCGGATAGTGGCCGCGGCCGCCGCCGGGGAGATAGACCTCCTGGAGGATCGCCGCCCGGGCGGCGGCGGGCGCCGTCGTGCCGTCGGGGAGCTTCACCTCGGCGGTTCCCGTGATCGTCGGATTGGCCCAGGCGGGGGCCGCGTCGGGAGCGGCCCGCAGCCAGATGCAACCGTCGCCGCCGGTGCCGAGGATCCTTCCCGCGACCGCCTCCACGCCGGGCGGAAGCCCCTCGATCGCCAGGGCGACGTCGCCGCCGAAGCCGCCACGGCGCACGGCGCGGACGTAGATCGGCGCGGCCATTCCCGGCGCGAGGAGCGTCTTGTCGGTGTCGGCCTCGAGCGTGAATCCGGGCCGGGCCCGCTCGACGCGGATGCAGTAGGGGAAGCCCGTGCCGCCGCGGCCGTGGAGGTCGCGGAGTTCGAGGACGTAGTCGCCGTCGGCGGGGGCCGACCAGTTCTCGAGGAGCGGATCGGCGGAGAGGACACGGTCGTAGGTGGCGTCGTCCGCCTCCCCCTTCGCGCTCCCGTCGGCGGCGAGGATCTTCAGCCTGGCATCGACGTTCGATCCGGCGCGTCGCGAGACGACCTCGAACGTGAACGCCTCGCCGGCCTTGGCGGTGAAGCTCCAGCGGTCGGCCTCCCCCTCGGCGGCGAGTTGGCCGGCGAGCGCCGCCGGCACCGTGAAGGGCACCGGCACCGTCTGCCCCGCGGGCTCCACGACGATCGGCAGCGCCGTGACGAACACCCCCACGCCGGCGAGCCCCACTCCATCGATCGCGGGCGCCACGCGGAAGAGGCCCGGCTGCGCGTCGGCGGGAATCGGTACCGGCACCGGGGAGAGCGCGCCCGACGGGGTGAAGAGCGCGAGCGACGGCGTGCTCCCCGGCGCCACGGCGAGGGGATGGACGGAGAGGGGGAAAGGACGCGCCGACGCCTCCACGGCGTAGGTCCAGTCGGCGTTCCCCTGATAGCGCACGTCGCGGATCTCGAGGAGGTATTCCCCGGCCTCGAGCGCGACCGACAGGCAGGGGTCGCCCGCGAGCACGTTGTCGCTCGAAGCGATCGTCGTGCCGGCCATGGAGCGGAGCGTGAGGAGTGGATCGACCCGGCTCTGCATGTCGTGGAGCCGGTTCTGCAGCCGCTGCGCGGTGAGGTGGAAGGTCACGGTGCCGGCGGTCGCCAGGCGGACGCGCCAGAAGTCGACGTCCTCCCCCTTCTCGATCGCGCCGCAGAGGGTCGCCGGAAGTTCGACCGGCTGCGCCTTCTCCGCCGTGTCGTTGTCGGGATTCTCCACGGCCACCGGTTCGCGGGCCACGACGAGCTGGCCCACCGTGCTCGCCCCGTGGGGGGTGACGACGCGGAAGTCGCGGATGCCCGGGACGGCGTCGGGGTCGCAGGTGATCCGCAGGCCGGTCTTCGACGCGTTGACGTCGTTCTTCGTCCGATCCTCCGGCTTCTCCGTCGCCGGAGCCACCACCTCGGCGCGGACGCCGCGGCCGGAGACGATCACGGCGCTGGCGCCTGCGAGGTTGTAGCGGGCGGAGAGCTCGTGGTCGCTCGAGCCGCCGACGACCGCCGCGGCGGGCTTGAGGCTCATGAGCATCGGATAGGAGTTGTTCGTCTGCGCGTGGAGCGCACGGAGCGGGACGAGGAGCGCCCAAGCGAAAAGCGCCGTCCGCACCGCTCGGAATGACCGTCGTGTCGTCATCGGACGAAGAGGAAGTGCTTGGAGTTGACCAGGCCCCAGAGGAGATCCTGGAGACCTTCGGCCGGGGAGGGGGAGGCGGCGACGATCGCCGCGGCCTCCTCGGCCTCCGGCGGCGTCGGCGGGCGGCAGAGGGTGGCGAGCCACAGCTCCTCGACGCACTCCGCCACCGGCTTTCCCGAGGCGACCAGCGTCGCCACCCGGCCGGCGCCGTCGGCCACCTTCGACGCCACGATGTCGCCGTTGAGGGTGTGCAACGCCTGGGCGAGGTTCTCGTCGGCCGTCCGTTCGCACTCGCACACGCTCGCCCGCTTCGGCTTGCCGAAGGTGACGAGGAAGGGATTGGTGTTGGCGGCGGCGGCGTCCGGCAGCTCGATCGCCCGCGTGCCGAGGGGCAGGTTCGGGTGCTTGGTGCGGACGGCCGTCGCGTCGTCGATGCAGTCGAGGAGGGCCTCGGCGGGGAGCCGCCGGACGCGGAAGTGGCTGTAGAACCGGTCGTCGGCGGCGTTGGACTCGAGCGGCTGCGACTCGAGCTGGTAGAGCCGCGAGGTCATCACGAACCGCATCAGCCGGCGGACGTCGAAGCCCGAGCCGCGGAACTCCCGCACGAGGAGATCCATCATTTCCGGGTTCGACGGCGGATTGGTGGAGCGGAGATCGTCGACCGGCTCCACCAGGCCGCGCCCCAGCAGGAAGGCGAGGTACCGATTGACGACGCTCCGCGCGAAGAGGTCGTTCTCCGGCGACACGATCCACTCGGCGAGCGCCACGCGCCGGTCGTCTCCGGTCTCGGGCGTGCGGCCGTCGAGCGTCGTCGGCTTCATCGCCGCGCCCGACTTCGGATGCGTGACCTCCCCCGACGGCGTCACCATGACGATGGTCTCGCCGCCGAAGATCCCGAACTCGGCCGATCCCTTGGACGCCACGCGGGCGAAGAAGGCGGCGAAGCCGTAGTAGTCGGCCTGGCCGTAGCGTTCGTACGGGTGGTGGTGGCACTTCGCGCACTGCATCCGCGTGCCGAGGAACAGCTGCGCCGTCGATTCGGCGAGGTCGGAGGGATTGCCGGCGATGCGGAAGTAGTTGGCGGGGCCGCTGGAGAAGATCGAGCCGCGCGCGGTGACGAGCTCCGTGACGAAGCGGTCGAACGGCTTGCCGGTGCGGAACGACTCGCGGAGCCAGTTGGCCAGGGCCCACATCCCGCTCTCGCCCACCACGGCGGAGTTGTTGCGGATCAGGTCGGCCCACTTGAGGCTCTGCCAGGCGGCGTAGCGGTCGACGTAGCGGTCGCGGGCCGGGTCGCCGGTGAGGCCGAGGAGCTCGTCGACGAGCCGGGCCCGCTTGTCGGGAGCGGTCGAGGCGAGAAACGCGCGCGATTCCTCCGGCGTCGGCAGCCCACCGAGGCAGTCGAGGAAGGCGCGGCGGAGGAAGGTGGCGTCGTCGCAGAGGGGGGAGGGATCGAGCCGCAACTCCGCGAACTTCCTCCCGGCGACGGCGTCGAGGGGATGGCCACCGGCCCACTCGGCGAGGCTCGGGCCGGTGCCCTCGCCCGTGGCGAAGGGGACGACGAAGGTGGTCACCGTCGCCTCACCGCCGTAACGGGCCATGACCGCCCCCTGACCGCGGCCGACGGTGGCGGCGACGCCGCCCGGGGAGACGGTCACGACGCCTTCGTCCATGGCGTCGAAACGGGTCCAGGCGGTGACGTCGCGCCGGCGGCCGTCGGCGTACTCGGCGACGACGCGGAGCTGCTGGGTCTCGCCCGTCGCGGCGACGCGTTTGGCCGGCTCGATCTCCAGCCGCGTCACCGGGGTGGCCGTGGCCGACGGCCCGGGGGCCCCGGCGCCGATCCACGTGGCGAGGAGCGCGTGGTCGGGCGAGCCTGCCGGGATGCGGGTGCCGCCGCCGTGCGGCACGGCGCCTGTGGCTTTCTGCAGGAGCAGGCTGCCCTCGGGATTGCCGGGGGAGAGGCGCCGGCCCCGCGAGGCCAGCGCCAGCGAGCCGTGGTCGAGCGCCGGATCGAAGGCCATCACCGAGAGGACGAAGCCCCCCTTGCCGTATTGGCTGGCATGGCAGGCGCCGGCGTTGCATCCGGCGCGCGAGAGCACCGGGAGGACGTCGTGGTCGAAGTCGACCCGCGGGGCGCCGGCCGCCCCGCGCACCTCGACGTCGACCGAGATCTTTCCGGCGGGGCTCTCGATGTCGACGCGCGTCACGCCGTCGGCCACCGCCGACACGACTCCTTCGGGCGTCACCCGGGCCACCGCCGGATCGGCGACGGCGAACGCCGCGCCGCGCGTCAGATCGGCGCCCCGCTCGGGGTCGGCGCCGTCCGCGCGCACGATCACCTGGGCCCTCTCGAAGGGGCCGTCCAGGAGCACGCGCGGCGGGGTGGCGACGATCCCCTCGGCGTTCGCCGAGACGCACGCCGCGATCGCCGCGAGCACGACGGCGGCCGGGCACGTCAGGCCACGCCCGGACGAGGCGGGTGTGCGGGCGGAGGAGAGCGGGCGGCGCATGGGGGTCAGATCCATTCCCGGATCGGCTCCCCTTCGATGAGCCGCACCGGCCGGCCGTCGACGGCGGTCACGGTGAGATCGAGAGGGAGGCCGAGCTTGTGGTAGATCGTGGCGACGACGTTCTCGGTGAAGTACTCGTGCGACTTGGGCGCGCCCCCGTCGGCGTCGGTCTCGCCGAGGACCAAGCCCCCGGGCACGCCGGCGCCCGCCATGACGACGAACCCGGAGCCGGCCCAGTGGTCGCGGCCGATCGCCGGGTTGATCTTCGGCGTGCGGCCGAAGTCGGTCATCCACACGACGAGCGTCCTGTCGAGGATGCCGCGCGACTCGAGATCGGCCAACAGCGCCGGAATCCCCTGGTCGATGGCCGGCATCCGCCCGCCGAGCCCCTTGAAGCAGTCGGTGTGATGATCCCAGCCGGGATCGCTGACGGTCACGAAGCGGACCCCCGATTCCACCAGCCGCCGCGCCAGGAGGAGGCGCTGGCCGAAGGTGTTGCGGCCGTAGTCGTCGCGGAGTGCCGCCGGCTCGGCCGCGAGATCGAAGGCGGCGCGCGTCTCGGGCGCCGTGACCATCGTGAAGGCGGTCTTGTAGTGCTCGTCGAGCGCGTCGAAGGCGGCCGGCTGCCGGTCGGCGGCGCGCTGCAAGGCGTCGATCCGGCCGAGGATCGCGCGGCGCCGGTCGACGCGCGTCATCTCCATGCCCAGCGGGGGGGTGATGTCGCGGACGGAGAACTTCTCCGCGCCGGGATCGGCGTGGACCTCGAACGCCCCGTGCGCGAGCCCGAGCACGCCCGGAAGGCCGCCGTTGCTCGTGCGGTCGACGTGCGCCCCCAGTTGCACGAAGGGGGGCAACGCCGACTTGAAGCCGCGCTGGTGACTGACGACCGAGCCGACGCAGGGGTAGACGAGCGTCGGATTGACGTTGCGGCCCGACATGCACCAGTGGTCGGCGACGCCGTGGCCGGCGTTCCGCGGGTTCCAGCTGCGGAGCACCGAGAAACGGCCGAGCTCGCGGGCCATGCGCTGGCAGAGCTCGGTGAAGAACACCCCCGGGACCGCGGTGGGGATGGCGGCGAGCGGGCCGCGGATGCCGGCGGAGGCCTGCGGCTTGGGGTCGAGGGTGTCGTGGTGGCTCGTCCCCCCCTGCGTCCAGATGAAGATGCAGGAGACGTCGCGGGAGGCGACGCCCCCGTTGGCCAGGGCCTCGGTCGGGCGGAGGATGCCCGCCACCGGCAGGCTGCCGACGGCTCCGGCCGAGGCGGCGAGGAACGACCGGCGATCGAGCGACGGACCCCTCGATGGCAGCGTCATGGCGATTGGTCCCCGGACCTGCTCCAAGGGCTCCCCGGGGAGGGTGGCCCGCTGGACGAACGCATCCCCGATTCCAGGCATCCCCTCACCTGGCATCGGCACGAAGCGTCGATGCTATCCAAGGGCGGAGGGGACCGGCAAGGCAACCGCGGCTCGCCGCGGGGTGCGATTGACAGGATTCCGGCACGGGACGGTGCCGGGGAGCGTTCGCCGGAACGCTGCGCGTGGGCGGTCAGGCGCGGTCGCGGTGCACGATCTCGTCGAAGCCGTCGGCGTCGCGCGACCCCGAGCGGCCGAGTTCGATCATCCAACGGCCGTCGTAGCCGGGAAGGGCCCACACGCCCCACATCTTCCCTTCGCCGTCGAATTGCCCCTCGTAGAGCACCGAGTGGCGGCCGCGGTACGACTTCTCGATCGACACCCGGCCGTCGGCGGCGACGAAACCGGAAAGCGAGAAGCGGCCGACGACGTCGCTGCCACTCCCCTCGAGGTGCCGCCCCTGGAGCGACAGGGCGAGTTGTTCCATCGGCTGGCGGCCGTAGAAGACCTGCTCCCACCACCCGCTGCAGGGGATCGTGCCGGCAGGCCGGGGATCCGAATCGGCGGAACGCATCTCATTCTCCTCCCGTGCCGGCCCCGTCGGGGTCGGCCACCGGCACGCTCTTGCCTTCCTTCGCCGCCCGGTAGGCGGCGAACACCGTCCGCACGACGCGGAGCGACTCGTCGGAGTCGATCGGCGGCGCCGTGCCCCGGGCGATCGCCTCGGCGACGGCGTGGACGAAGTTCGAATACGCATCGCCCGGGGCGGGGGTTCGCACGATCTCCCCCCCGGGCGGGCCGCCGTCGACCCGCAGGCGGAGCGTCGCGGGCTCCCCGTCGTCGATCGAGAGCCAGCCGCCGCTGCCCCAGATGCGGAGGTGCGACTGGAATCCGGCGTCGAGCCAGTAGCCGCCGGCGAGCGTGCCCAGCGCGCCGCCGGCGAAGCGCAGCGAGAGGACGGCCGAGTCCTCGATCGCCACCGGCTGGCCGCCGAGGTTGGCGGTGAAGGCCGCGACCTCGGCGATCGGATCACCGACCAGATGCATCGCCAGATCGAGCCAGTGGATGCCGAGCCAGGAGAGATGCCCGCCTCCGGCGCGGCGCGGATCGGAAAACCAGCTCCCCTGGTACGCCGGCCGCTCGAGTCGGGTCCGATCCTGCACCAGATGCATCTCCACCGCCACCGGCCTGCCGATGGCGCCCGTGGCCACGAGCCTCCGCGCCTCGACGACCTCGGGGTTGAGCCGGTTGGCAAGCGCGAGCATGAGCTGCCTGCCCCGCGCCGCGGCGACCGCGTGGAGCGCGAGAAAATCGGCGGCGCTCGTGCAGGCCGGCTTCTCGGCGAGCACGTGCGCGCCGCGTTCGAGCGCCTCGCGGATCGCCGGCGGACTGGCCACCGCCTCCATCGACAGAAGCGCCATTCTCGGCGCCGGATCGGCGAGCGCCCCGGCCCTCTCCCGTGAGACCCCCGCGAGCTTGCCGCCGAGGATCGACCGGGCCTCGTCGAAGCAGGCGGCGTCCGGATCGGCGACGCGCACCCGCCCCACCGCCGGCGATGCGGCCAGCGCCCGCAGGTAGGCCGTCAGATGGGCGCCGCCTGCCTGCGTGAGGAGGGCGACCTCGATCGGTGCGGCGGGCTCGGCTTGCCCCGCAGGCGTGCCCGCCGCCGCGGCCGGCTCGTCGGCGCGGCTTCCGGCGGCGACCAGCCCCGCCGCCCCGGCGAGCCCGGTCTGGACGACGAGCCGCCGGCCCGCGCGGAACGAGTCAGGCATGCAGTTCCCATCCCGGCTCATAGTCGCGGCTCCAGAGGGCCTGTGCCTCGGCGTCGTGGAGGACGTGTCCGGTGGCCGGATCGCAGGCGAGCGAACGGCGCGTGCGGGCGGCGATGTTCCCGAGCAGGCACAGCAGCGTGCTCTTCCAGGCGTCGTCGATCCCGGCGGCGAGCGCGTCGCCGCGGCCGGTCCGCACCGCCTCGAGGAAGTTCGCGATGTGCTCGGAATCCCCCCGTGTGCCCGACTGCTCCTTCACCTGCTTCCCGGCCGCGTCGTAGACCTTGAACGCACCGCCGTCGGCGAGGCGGAGCGAGCCGGAGTCGCCGTAGAAGGTGATGAAGTCCTCCTCGCCGAGCCGGTTGCAGCTGTGCCCCTCCCAGGTGATCAGCTTCCGGTCCGGGAACTCGAACGTCGCCACCTGCGTGTCGGGGGTCTCCTGATCGTCCACGAAGGCGTACCGGCCGCCGGCGGAGCCGACGCGCTCGGGAAAGTCGACCCCCAGCCCCCAGCGGCAGAGGTCGATGGTGTGGACGCCGTTGTTGCCCAGTTCGCCGTTGCCCCAGTGCCAGAACCAGTGCCAGTTGTAGTGGACCCGGTTGTCGATCCACTCGCGGCGTGGCGCGGGCCCCTGCCAGAGATTCCAGTCGATGTGCCCGGGCACCGGCGCCGGCTTGCCGCGGCCGATCGATCCGCGGCCGGCGCCGTAGAAGGCCCGCGCCTCCCACACCCGCCCGATGCCCCCCTCCCGGAGAAGTTTCACCGCCTCGGCGATTCCCGCGCTCGAGCGGCGCTGCGTGCCCACCTGCACCGCCCGGCCGTGCTTCCGCGCCGCGGCGACCATCACCTCCCCCTCCGCCGGCGTCTGGCAGCAGGGCTTCTCGACGTAGACGTGCTTCCCCGCCTCGCAGCCGCGGACGGTGGCGGTGGCGTGCCAGTGGTTGGGCGCGGCGCAGACGAGCGCGTCGACTTCTTTGTCGTCGAGGATCCGCCGCCAGTCGCCGATGGCCTTCGGCTCGGCCGCGCCCGCGGCCACGACCGCCTTGGCGCCGTCGGCCAGGCGTTTGGAATCGACGTCGCAGACGTAGCGCACCTCGACGCCGGGGAAGCGGGCGAACTGCTCGGCGAGCCCCTTGCCGCGCGACATCCCCATCACGCCGACGACCACGCGCTCGGGCGAGCCCGCGGCGGCGGGGGTCTCGTCGGCCCAGCTCCGGGCGCCGGCCAAGAGGCCGGAGCCGGCCAGGAGCGAGCCGCGGACGAACGCACGCCGTCCGAGCCCCGAAAGCGATCCGTGCGATGCGTCGGCCATGTCGAAGCCTCCCCGATTCAGGCGTTCCGCGCTCGATTCCCCACCGGCACTCATACCGGCTCGGCCGGCGCCGCGGCAAGGGGCGGGCCGCCGGCGGGGGCCGGGGATTCGGCGCCCTCCTTGCGGCCCAGGAGCCGGAAGAAGCCGACGGTGAGATCGTCCCACAGCGAATAGGCCACCGGCGTGAGGAGGAGCGTGAGGAGCAGCGAGAGCACCTGCCCGCCGAGGATCACCTTCGCCATTCCCGCCCGCGACGCGGCTCCGGGCCCCTCGCCGAGGGCCATGGGGATCATCGCCGCCACGAGCATCACCGTCGTCATCAGGATCGGGCGGAGGCGGACGGCGTTGGCCTCGAGGATCGCCCGGTCGCGCGGCATCCCGCGGTCGCGGAGGACGTTGGTGTAGTCGACCTGGAGGATGCCGTTCTTCTTCACGATCCCGAAGAGCATGAACAGGCCGAACATCGCGTAGATGTCGAGGTTCGTCCGGAGGAGGATCAGCGAGAGGACGGCGAAGGGGATGGTGAGGGGCAGGGCCAGGAGGATCGTGATCGGGTGGACGAGGCTCTCGAACTGGGCGGCGAGGATCATGTACATGAAGAGGAACGCCAGCCCGAAGGCGATGACGAAGTTGGCCATCGTGTCGTTGAGGTTCTTCGCCTGCCCGATGAACTCCCAGCGGTAGTCGGCGGGGAGATCGAGCGTGCGGACGAAGGCGGCGAGCTCGTCGACCCCCTCGCCGAGCGCCTTCCCCTCGAGGTTCGCCGACACCACCACCTGCCGCTGCCGCGAAAAACGCTCGATCGTGCTCGGTCCCTGGGCCTCCTCGAAGTCGGCCACGTTGCCCAGCTCCACCACGCCGATCCCGGGCTTCGCCGAGGGGACGCCGAGCCGGGCGATGTCGGCGGGATCGTCGCGGTAGCCGAGGTCGGCCCGCAGCCAGACGTCGTACTGCTGGTCGGCCTCCTTGTAGGTGCTCACCGGAAAGCCGCCGACGAGGACGTTGGTGGTGGCGGAGATCGCCTGCACCGACACCCCCAGGTCGCTGGCCCGTTCGCGGTTGGGGACGATCCGCACCTCCGGCTTGCGGAAGGAGAGGCTCGTGTCGACGTCGACGTACGACCCGTGGGCCCGCATCCAGTCGGTGATCTTCCGGGAATACTCCTGCAGCTTGTCCATGTCGGGGCCGCGGAGGTTCAGGTCGATCATCACCTGGCGGAAGCCGGAGGCGGAGATCGCGGCCACGTCCTGCACCGCGGCGCGGAGGTCGGGGTAGTCGACGAGGATCTTCCGCGCCTCCTGCATCGAGTCGAACTGGCTGTACTCGCGCTTCGTGAGGTCGACCAGGCGGCAGTAGATGCTCGCCCGCGTCACCTCACCCTGGCCGCGGGCGGTGCGGCCGCTGGTATCCCCGATGATCGTGAAGGTCTTCTCCACGCCCCGGACGCCGCGCAGGCGCCGCTCCACCTCGCCGAGGAGGCCGTCGGCACGATCGAGGCTCGTCCCCTCGGGGAGCGTCACCACCACCTCGAACTCGCTGGTGTCGTCGCGCGGGACGAAGTCCTTGCCGACGATCTTCATGAGCGTCGGCGTGGAGGCGAAGACCGCGACGGAGAGGCCCACGATCAGCCATCGGTGACGGAGCGAGAATCGCAGGGCCGCCATGTAGAAGCCCTCCACGATCCGCCACACCGGGCCCCCCTTGCTCGCCGCGTGGCCGTCCTCGGCCTTGAGGAAGCGCGAGCAGAGGGCGGGCGTCATCGTGAAGGAGATGACCATGCTCATCAGGATCGAGAACGCCACGACGTAGCCGAAGGAGGAGAAGAACCGGCCCACGCGCCCCCCCATGAAGATCACGGGGATGAAGATCACCAGCAACGAGAACGTGGTCGCCACCACTGCCAGGGCGATCTCGGCGGTGGCCGTACTCGCCGCCTCGCGTGCCGGCCGGCCGTACTCCTCCATGTGGCGGAAGATGTTCTCGTGGACCACCACCGCGTCGTCGACGACGATGCCGATGGCGAGGATCAGCCCCAGCATCGTGATGTTGTTGATCGTGAAGCCGCAGGCGTCCATGAACGCGAAGGTGGCGATCATCGACGTGGGGATGGAGAGCGTGGCGATGAGCGTCGTGCGCCAGTCGCGCATGAAGAGGAGGATCGTCAGGCTCACGAGCACCGCGGCCAGAAGAAGGTGGACCTTCACCTCGTGGATCGAGTTCTCGATGAACCGCGACTGGTCGCGGATCACCTGCACGGAGATGTCGGAGGGGAGGACGGCGCGGATTTCGTCGAGGCGGTGCTTGACCCCCTCCACCACCGCGACGGTGTTGGTGCCCGACTGCTTCTGGACGACGAGGCTCACCGCCAGGTCGCCAGGCGCGTCGCCCGATCCCGGCACGTCGCCGGACCCACTGGCGGCGGTCCAGAGGCGCGAGAGTCCCCGCGGCTCCTCGATCGAGTCGGCGACGGTGCCGATGTCTTGGATGCGGATCGGCTGGCCGTGGCGGTTGGCGACGATCAGCTGGGCGAAGTCGGCCGGATCGCGCACGCGCCCCATCGTCCGCAGCACGAGCTCCTTCGGCCCCTGGTCGATGCGGCCGCCCGGCTGCTCCTGGTTCTCGCGGACGATCGCCTGACGGACGTCCTCGATCGTCAGCCCGGGATACTTCTGCAGCCGGTCGGCGTCGATCGAGATCTGGATGGCGCGGCGCCTGCCGCCGACGAGGATCACCGCCCCGACGCCGGGCAGGCTCTCGAGATCCTCCTTGATCCGCTTGCGGGCGATCTCGGTGATCTCGCGGGCGTCGCGACGGCCGGAGACGGCGAGCGTCAGCACCGGCGCCGCGTCGAGGGCGAACTTGTCGATGATCGGCGCGTCGGTCCCCTCCGGGAGGCTCCCGAGGATCGTGCGCACCTTCGCGTCGACCTCCTGGGCGGCCACCGCGCCGTTCTTCTCCAGGACGAACTCGATCGCCACCTGCGACATCCCCTCCTTGGTCGTGGAGCGGAGCTGCTCGATGCCGGCGACGGTGTTGACGATCTCCTCGATCGGCTTGGTGACCCCCGTCTCCATCTCCTCGACGCTCGCGCCGCGGAGGGTGGTGGTGACGGTGACCAGCGGCAGATCGACGTTGGGGAAGAGATCGACGCCGAGTCGCGGATAGGCGGCGAGCCCCAGCACGATCGGGGCGGTGACGAGCATCGCCGTGAACACCGGCCTGCGGATGCAGAGGTCCCAGACGCTCATCGTCCCTCCTCCGCCGCGCCGCGGACCCGCACCGCGGCCCCGTCGGCGAGCTGGCCGTGGCCGGTGACCACCACCTCGCTCCCCGCCGGCACGCCGCGCGGGATCTCCACCCAGCGTCGGGGCCCGGCCTCTCCCGGCAGGTCGAGCCGGTCGCCCGGCTCCACCGCCACCGCCCGGGCATGGCCCCCCTCGACGACGAACAGCTTCGTCACCCCGGCGAAGCGCACGAGCGCCTCCTCCGGCACCGTGACGGCGTCGTCGCGGCGCTCGAGGAGGATCGACGCCTTGGCGAACGCCCCGGGCTTGAGGCGATGGTCGGCATTGGGCACCTGCACCTCGACCTCGAAGGTGCGGCTGGCGGTGTCGATCGTCGGATTGACGCGCACCACGCGGCCCCGCACGGCCTCGCCCGGCAGGCTCTCCACGGCGAGATCGACCTCCTGCCCCGGCTTCACCGCCGCGGCGTAGCGTTCGGGGACCGCGGCGCGGAGCTTGAGGACGTCCTCCACCACCAGCCGGAAGAGGACCGCCGGCGGCACGGAACGCACCACCTCCCCCTCGTCGACGCGCCGCTCGGCCACGGTATAGCTCCGCGCCTCGGCCGGCTCGCCGCGGCTCGGCTCGCCCGGCGCCGCGAAGGAGCGCACGACGACGCTCGGCGCCGCCACGACGGTGTCGGCGAGGCGCTTGAGCGCCGTCTCGAGCACCGCCTCGCGGTGGCGCACCGCGGCGAGGGCCCGCTCCGCCTCCAGGAGCCGCTGCTTCCTGTCGAGGACGGCGGAATCGTAGGCCACCTCCGCCTTCTGGAGCTGGTCCTTGGTGATCGCCGCCGACTCGGTGAGCCCACGGTAGCGGTCGAGGGTGTCGGCGGCGTCGCGCTCCATGATCTCCGCCCGCTCCACCGACGGCAGCCGCGAGATGTCGAACGCCTCGTCCGGGGGCGTGGAGAGGCCGAGCGCGGCCAGCTCCAGCTCGAGCGCCCGCTCCGCCTCGTGGAGCGCCAGGCGGATGTCGGCGTCGTCGATCTCGAGCAGCGCCTCGCCCGGCTTCACCACGTCGCCGACGTCGTGGACGATCCGCTTCACGCGGCCGTCGACCAGCGGCGAGACGTCGATCTCCTCGAAGCCGTGGAGCGTGCCGACGGTGCGCACGCGGCGTTCCACCGGGCGTGGCTCGGCGGGCGACGTCGTCACCACGATCGCCTCGGGGGCCTTGGCCGCCTTGGCCGCGGCCGTCGCCTCCGGGGCGGGCGGCGCGTCGGCATCGGTCGTTCCCGGCAGCTTCACGAGGCCGAAGTGGACCGCGGCGGCCAGCGCCCCGCCGAGGCAGGAGACGAGCGCGAGGAGCCTGCCGGTGCGCGGGCTCCGGCGCGTGGGGGCGGAACCGGTCGAGTGAACGCTCATCGTGCCCTCCTCCGGCGCAAGCGCCGCGGTGCGACGCCGTCCGACTTCGTCGCGGGCGACGCGCGTCGCGGCGGCTCGGGGGCCATGAGTCCGTGGCAGGCCAGGTCGAAGAGCTCCTCGGCCCGGTCGGCGAGCCGGGCCCGGCGGCCGGAGAAGTGGCGGGTGAGGACGGCGCCGTAGACCACCTCGCCGAGGAAGGCGAGGGCCCGGTCGGGGGCCAGCCTGCGGAAGCGGCCGTCGGCGACCAGCGCCCCGATGATCCGCGTCCAGCGATCCTCGGCGACGCTGTTGCGGGCGCCGCGGGCGAAGTAGGCGCTCGCAGGCGCGCCGAGCTCGGCCCGTTCGAGGATCAACAGCTCGACCGTCTCCGGGTGGGCGTCGAAGAACGCGAGGTAGGCGGCAAGCGCGCCTCGCAGCTTGGCGAGCGGATCGTCGGCCGCGTCGGCGGCGGCATCGACGGCGGCGTGCATCCGCTCGAGGGCCCGCTCGACCGTCGCCACGAACAGGGCGCGCTTCGTGGGGAAATACCGGAACACCGTCCCCTTGGCGACGCCCGCCGCGTCGGCGAGCTGCTGGGTGTCGGCTCCGGCGTAGCCGTGGGTGGCGAAGAGGAGGGCGGCGGCGTCGAGGATCTCCGCGCGGCGGCGGGCCTGGAGATCGCGATCGACCGGCCTTCCCGGGCGGCGGGAAACGGATCGTGTGGCGGGCATCGGTGGTGTCGGGGGCGACAGGCGGCGGGGCAGGGCAGGGGACCGGAAGCGCGACAGACGGGGCCGGACCACCCGGCGGGCCGTGTCGGCCAGACGCGCTCGCCCGCGCGGGGCAATTGTCTGACCGGTCAGTCACACAATACGGCCAGGCGTGCAACGGCGGCAAGGGCGACAGGCAGCCCGGGCGAATGGCTGCGGCAGACGTCCAGACAC
>CAWUOA010000029.1:0-17963 GCA_963923225.1 uncultured Planctomycetaceae bacterium | reverse complement strand
CCACCGGCCGAACCACCGGCCGAACCACCGGCCGCTGCGGCACTGCCGCCGGCGAACGCCGATCCCGACGCGCCGCCATAACGCGTGCCGACCTCGCCGCTCGCGCCGTCGCTGCCGCCGGGGTCGCCCTCGCCCGAAGCGCCGCCGGGGGAGCCGCTGCCCGAGCGGCCGCCCCGGACGGGCTGACCGGCCAAGCCCGCCGTACCGAAGGCACCGCCCCCTTCGGGAGAGCCGGTGCCCGGAGTTCCAGCCGGACCGTTGCCGGGAGCGCCGTTGCCGGCGACGGTGCCACCCGGCACGCCGGGGCCGAAGCCCGGGCCACCGCGGCCGCCGACACCGCTGGCTCCGTTCCCCCCGCCGCCGAGGATCGCGTCGCCAGCCGGATCGTCCTCGGTACCGGCTGCGGCCATGAAGGGGCGGCCCGGGCCCACTCCATCCCCGGCCGCGCCCCCGGAGCCGCCGCTGCCGACGCCGTTCGCGCCCATGCCGTTCCCTCCGCCGCCGGTGCCGAGGCCGCTGCCGGGGGCACCGGTGCCCGTCGTGTTGCCGCTCCCGCCGGGGCCGGCGCTCCCGAAGCCTCCGCCGCCGCGCGGACCGCGGCCGAGCGGCGCCGAGGAGGCCTGCTCCTCGGTCCATTCGTAACGTGACTGATCCCCCATCAGCGTCGGGCCGCCGTTCTCGACGACGCCGCCGCGCGTCGGCGCCGCGCGGTACTGCCGCGCCGGCTTGGCGGGCTTCTGGGGATGATTCGCCGCGAGCCATTCGAGGCGCCGGCGCGACTCCTCGATGGCGCGTCGCTCGACCTCGGCAAGCGCCGGATCGGGGGGCGGGTAGGCGATCTCCCAGTCGTCGTCGATGAGCTGGTAGCCGAACTCGCTCCCCCAGGAGACGATCGCCTCGCGGGCGGCGTAATACGCCATCACGCCGGAAGGACGCACCAGGAGCAGCGGATAGGGCTGCGCGGCGACGTCACCCGGATTCGGCACGGCCCGCGCGAGCTGCTCGCGCGCCGCACGCAGGGCGCTGGCGAGCGGGTTGCCCGGTCCCGGCGGTCCCTCGAAGTCGCCCGGCGCCAGGCGGATCCCCTCCGGCTGGAGGTAGACGCCGTCGACCGAGCACTCGATGTAGAGCGGACGGCGATGGGTGCCTTGCTTCCCGACGTAGGGAACGACGGCGTAGGCGGGGGGCCTGCTCGCCTGGTCCTCGCGCGCCTTGTCGAGCGACTCGCGGGCGTTGGTGAGCCGTGCCTCGAGGGCGGCCAGCTCGTCGCCGTCGGCGGCCTTGGCGGCCGTCTCGAGCGCCTCGGCCTCACGGGCCATGCGGTCGATCTCGTCCTCGAGGGCCCGCGTGTTCTCCTCCACGCCGGCCAGGGCCATGCGGGCACGGGAGAGGTCGTCGCTGGTCTTCTTCCGCACCTCCTCGAGCTGGTCGCGACGCCAGCGGGCGTTCTCGAGGGCGAGCTCGAGATCCTCGATGGCGGCGTCGGCCACGCGCGATCCTGCCTGCGACGCGGAGCGGCTGAAGAGCACGAGGAGCACGAGCAGCGCGCCCATCGTGCACAACAGCACCGCGAGGAAGGGGAACAGCGAGATCGTCGGGGCGGATGCCGTGGTGCGGCGGCTCATGCGGCCCTTCTGCGCGGGAGGGCGTGGAGTTCGACCCGCCGCGGCTCGCTGGCGCCGTCGGCGGCGCGGGCGGCGAGGAGCTGCACCGCGGCGGAGAGCGTGGCGAGGGTCTCGTCGAAGCGGCCGGTGGCGGTGAGGGCGGCGAGGTTGTCCTCGAGCGACCGCTCGAGCTGCGTGACGTCCCGGGTGGCGTCGACGACGCGCTCGAGGAGCTCGGTCTGGTCGGCGAGCGCCTCCTGATGGCGCTCGAACGCGGTCATCGCGGTGGTGAGCGCGTCGGCGGCCTTCGCCCAGCGGTCCTCACGCTGGCTCGTGACGTGGGCGTGGGCCCGGGCCAGCGAGTCGGTCCACTGCGAGAGCGTGACGCCGAGGGAGTCGGAAAGGGCGCTGCGGAGCTCCTGGCCGCTGGCGGCCACGGCCTGCGACAGGCTGCCGGCGGCCGCCTCCTCGAGCATCCGCCAGGCCCGCTCCTGGGCCGAGAGGAGCTGCTCGGAGCCTCGCGACACGGCCTCGGAGAGCCGGGCCAGCGCCAGCGCCGTGCCGTCGGACTCCCCGAGGGACTGGAACCGGCCGGCGAGGCCGGCCCAGGCGACGTCGTCGACGTCGCCGAGGAGCCGCTGCTCCGCCTTGTCGCAGAAGAACTGGATCAACATCAGCACCATCGACAGGGCGAGGGCCGTGGCCGTGGTGTCGAAGGCGACGCCGAGACCGGCGACCACGCCGGAGATGTTCTCGAGCTGCGTGGGGGAGAGGTTGGCGATGGCCTCGGTGATGCCGATGACCGTGCCGAGGAAGCCCATGATCGGAATCGCCCAGATCACGAACCGCACCAGGCCGTAGCTCTGCGAGGCCCGGGCGGCGTCGAGATCGGAGAGGTATTTGAGGTGGTCCTCGAGGCCGTCGGCGGAGCCGGTGCGCACGACCAGGTCGAGCGCCTCGCGGAGGCGGCGGGCGAGGTAGCCGTCGTCGGTCTCCCGGGTCGGCAGCGCCGCCTGGAGCCGCGCCGCCTCGGCGGGCTCCTGGCCCCCTTCGGGAATCGCCTCGAGGACCTCGTCGTCGACGCGCGACGCCTGTCGGCGGATGTCGAGCCACTTGATGGCCAGCGCCGAGAGGCCGACGGTGAACATCGCCGTCTCGACGTACTCCACCCAGTGGCCGGCGAGGTAGCGGATGGTGCCGGCGTGGGTGATGACGCCGGCGCGGATCAGCGCGAAGAAACAGAACGCAAGCGCCCCGCCCCACAGGAGCGGCGAGCGGATGAGCATCGTCGCGATCGATTTCATGGAAGCCACTCCCGACACCTCCTCCTCGCGTGCGGCCGGCAAGGTCCGCGTGATCGGCACGATCCTCTCCATCGACAGGGTTCGCGGAGGCGATTGAATCGAAAGGCGGGGCGGGGAGAAATGGCAGCTTCGCCGGGACTCGCAGGACGGGAGTCCGGGCAACGCAGGGAAGACGGGAGACGCCCGCAATCCCGGTCGGCCGCGTGTCGGCGACCTTGCCTCCGGCCCTGCCCGCTTCCTACCCTCGCCGCCGGCCGCCCCCGGCCTTCCCCGCCATCCGCCCCGGAGCCCTCCATGGTCCGCAACGACGCCTCCCGGCTCCCCTGGCGATTCCTCGGCGGGGCCTGCGCGCTTGCGGCCACGTTCCTCGGCGGGGCGATGGTGGCCGCGCAGTCCCGTGCCGTCCGTCCATCCCCTCCCCCGGGGACCTCGGGCGAGACCGGACAGGGCCTGTGGGTCTCGGCGACGCCGCTCGACGACGGCCGGCAATTGCTCCTGGTGATCGATCCCGCCGGGCGCAACGCCGCCGTGTACCACGTCGACGGGCACACCGGGTCGTTGACCCTCAGGAGCACGCGGGCGATCGCCTGGGACCTGCTCGTGCCCGAATACAACGCCCAGGAACCGCGTCCGACGGCCCTCCGGAAGCTGGTCGAGTCCGGAGCGGAAAGTGTCCCGACGGGGCAGGAGCGACGGTAGCGGACGTGACGGACGTGCCTGTCGCGCCGTCCGGCGGCGGGATCGTGGACTTCGCCGCGTCGCTGGTCGACACTGACGGATGAGAGCCCCCGTCCCCGGGGACGGGGCCCGAGGAAGGCCGTGCTCCACGGCCGGCCCCCCGACACCGTCAACCGTCAAGGCAGCCATGGCCGGCAAGTTCCTGTCGCTCGAAGAAGCCGCGCGTCTCCTCGGCGTGAGCGTCGACGAGGTCAACCTCCTGGTCGACCGCAAGAAGCTGTTCCCGATGCGGGACGGCGCCACGATGAAGTTCAAGACCGACGAGGTCGAACGGCTCGTGCGGACGCTGGGCGAGGAGGCCTCGAGCGCCGCGGACGAACTCGAACTCGACCTGCCCGCCCTCGAGCTCGACGACGCCCCGGCGGGGGGCGGCGCCGAGGAGCGTCTCGTTCTCGACGACGGCCCCGACGATCGACTCGTCGTCGACGAGGGCGCCGACTCGATCTTCACCACCCCCTCCGCCAAGGCTCCCGACGGCTCCGACACCGGCGTGGGGCTGGGGAGCGGGGCCAAGAGCGGGTCGGGGCTCTCGCTCTCCGGACCGGGCGGGCTGTCGGGCGCCGATCTGGTCCTCGGCGACAGCGTTCTCGGCGAGGAGTTGGAGAGCGACGACCTGTCGCTGGAGTCGATCGTCGGCGCGTCCTCGCCGTCGCTGGCCAAGCCGGGCGAGGGCTCGGGGCCGCTGGCCATCGAGCTCTCCGGAATCAGCGGCGTATCGCCGGCCGGCTCCGGCGCCGCGAAGTCGGCTTCGGGAATCGGCGGCCTGTCGGGCCCCGGGCTCTCCGGGCCGGGCCTTTCGGGCCCCGGTCTCGGCGGCCTCTCCGGCGGACTCGGCAGCGGCGTGTCGCTCGGCGACTCCGGGCTCGCCGATTCGGGTGTCGATCTCGGCAGCGCCGCGTCGGCGGCGAAGGCCGCCCCTGCGGGGGACGACTTCGAACTCGGCGGCGAGACCGGCGGCGACGAGGAGAGCGCCTCGGTCGTGATCGCGTCCGATTCGGAGGCGGGCGACTCGAGCTTCTTCGGCCAGACGATGGGCGCGTCGAGTTCGAGCTTCGGCGACGACAGCGGGCTGGTATCGACCGGCTCCTCCGAAGCGCTGGCGTTCCCCACGCAGGCGCTCGAGGAGATGAACTTCAGCGTCTGGCAGATCGTCGGCCTGGTCTGCTGCTCGCTCCTGCTCCTCTTCGGGGGATTCATCGCCTACGACCTGGTGCGGACGATCGGCAGCCCGGAGAACACGGCGCTGTCGAATCCGCTGCTCAATTCGCTGGCGCAGATCTTCGGCTGGCGGTGACGCTCCGGCCCGTACCGATCGCCTCCCGGCCCCCTGGAAGGCAGGGGTCGGAGGGGTGGGCGGCGGTGGCTCGCGGCGGTCGGTGCCGATTCGTGCCAATCGGCCGGTCGCCTGCCTGCCGCCCCGGTCGTCGGGACTATAATCGTCCGGGGTGACCTCGGACGTCTCCCCGGTCCCGCCCGTCCCCACCGGGCCTTCGGGATCAGCTCCGCCCAGCCGCGTCGTCCGCGACGCCCCCCAGCGCCCCCATGGCATCACGCCGGCTCGCCACCCCCGACCAACCCGCCTGGATCAGGGTCATTCTCTCGGCCTACCAGTTCTTCGCCTCGCTCCAGTTCGCGGTGGTGCTGATCGCCCTCCTGGCGGTCGTCCTCGGCGTGGGCACCTTCGTGGAGAGCGCCTTCGGCACCGAGGCGGTGAAGTTCGGTGTCTGGAACACCTGGTGGTTCACCCTCCTGAACGCCCTGTTGGCCGTGAGCATCTTCTGCGCCGCGGCCATCCGCTATCCCTGGAAGCGGCATCAGACCGGCTTCGTCATCACGCACGTCGGATTGCTCGTGCTCCTCGCCGGATGTCTGATGTCCCGGCGGGGCGGGATCGACGCCCAGATCCCGCTCCTCGAGGGAGAGAAGGGGGGACGGGCCTGGGAGGACTCGCTCCACTTCAGGCTCGACGTGGCTCCCGCGAAGGGGGGCCGGGGGACGGTGACGACGATCCCGTTCCGCAGCGGCCCCTTCAACTGGCGCGAGTACGGTGAGGGAAGCCCGGACGAACCTGGCCGCGGCACCGATCCGCCGGCGGTGCGCCGCTCGATTTTCCCCTGGGCGTTCTCCCCCCGCGACACCGGCGTGCTCTACGACGACGGCGGCGTCCGGCTCGAGGTGCTCGATTTCTACGCCGACTCCACCGCGGCCCTCGCCCCCGGCGTCCGCCTCCGCATCGGCAGCGACGACATGGCGGGGATGACCGGCGACAAGGGGGGCGGCGGCATGTGGATGCCGGTCGATCTCTCCTGGAACCCCGACCCGCTCCGCAGCCGACAGATGCGCCATCGCGGCAACGCCGGCGGCGGTCAGGTGGTTTTCTGGAAGATCGATTCGGCGACCGAGGCCGACGCCTTCCTCGCGGCGCTCCCCGACCCAGCCCTGGGATTCGGCACGCGCGGCCAACTCGTGCTCGTGGCCGACGGCACGGCGCGGCGGGTGCTCGTCGACGACCTCGTCGGCCAGCCCCGTGCCCCGCTCGACGGCAGCGACGTCCACGTCGAGCTCACCGACTTCCAAGACCAGCTCTCGGCGGCGCGGCTCAGGGTGCGGCGCGGCCCCGACGGCGCCGACGAGGAACTGGTGATCCTGGCCGATCTCCCCGAGGTCTCGGTGCAGGGGAAGGCCACGGGCGTGACCGGCGCGCTGTGGATCGAGCGCGAGGTGGCCGACGCCTCGGAGCGGATGCAGGGGAAGGCCCGCAGCCGGATCGACGTCGTGCAGGCCCCCGGGAAGCTCGGCGGGCACCGTCTCCTCTACCGGCGCTGGCAGGCCCCGGAGGCGACCTCGGGTGAATTGCCCCTCGACGGCGAGCCGGTGCCGGCGTTCGCGCTGCCGCGGGCGAAGCTCGAGATGCGCGTCGATCGCTTCCTCCCCGCCGACACCATGGGCATCGCCACGCTGCCGCTGCCGTTCGACAAGGCGAAGGCCCCGTCGGCGAAGCGCCGGGCGGCGAAGGTGCGGCTCACGGTCGACGGCCGCAAGGACGAGTTCTGGTTGGCGGGGATCCCGGTCCAGCCGATCGACGAGCCCCCCGGCCCCTCCGAGGAGCACGCCGTCGAGGGGAAGGATCGCCGAGTCACGCTCCGCCTCGAGCCCGACTCGGTCGACATCGGCTTCGACGTGAAGCTCGACAACTTCGAACGACGCCTCGACCCCGGCACGAGCCAGGCGTCGCATTTCTCGAGCATCGTCGAGTTCCTCGGGCGCGGCGGAAAGGCGCTGGTGAAGAAGCCGGTGACGATCACCATGAACGCGCCGGTCGACTTCTCCGATCCGGCCACCGGCCGCTCCTACCGGCTCTTCCAGGAGAGCTTCATGGGCCCCTGGATGCCGGGGGACGATCTTTACGAACGATTCACCAAGGGGGCCGCCACGAAGCCCGACCGGCTCGAAGCCTCGGTGCTCACCGTCAACTACGATCCCGGCCGCGGGGTGAAGTACCTCGGCAGCGCCCTGATCGTCGCCGGCATCTTCACGATGTTCTACATGAAGGCCTACTTCTTCCGGCCCCGCCGTCGCGAGGACGACGACGGCGAAGGCGAGGAGGGCGAAGCCGCCGTCCCCGCCTCCGCCACCCGCCGTCCCCGCCCCCGGGCGCTCGCCGCCAACGGCCGTCGCGGCCGCTCCGGAGATTCCCGATGACCACGCGATCCGTCCCCACGTTCCGTCTCGCCGCCTGGACGATCCTCGCGGCGCTCGCCGCCGGCCCCGCGATCGCCGCCGCGCCGGCCCCCGGGCTCTCGGGTTCGCTCGGCGCCTGGCGCGGGATCCCGGTCCTCGAGGACGGACGGATCATGCCGCTGGACACTTTCGCCAGGCGGCAGGTGGAGGCGATCTGCCACGTGCAGGAGCCGAAGCTCGCGACCGACGGCGGCGCGCTCGAGAAGTGGCGGGCCGACGAACTGCTCCTCGACTGGCTCGTCCGTCCGCAGGCTTGGGAAGAGGTGCCGTTCCTCATCGCCGAGCACGAGGAGCTGCGCAAGCTCCTCGGCCTCGAGCTCTTCGCCGACACCCCGAAGGGACGCGTCCGACTCAAGTACGCGGCGCCCTCCGACGTGGCGGAGAATCAGGCGCTCCGCGAGCGGCTGGTCGACCTCGACGAGCGGCGGTCGCGCGCCATGCGCGACGGCTTGCCGTTCCGGGCCGAGGGAGTGGACGCCAAGATCGAGCAGCTCTGGCAGGCCTTCGTCACCTGGCGCCAGCTCACCTTCCGCGCCGCCGACGGCGCCATGGGCCGCACCCGCTTCCTCCGCACCTTCGAGCAACTCGTGGGACGGTGGCGGACGCTCCGCGACAAGCTCGCCGCGTCCGGTGGCTCCGAGGCGGGGATCGAGGCGGTCGATCGGGCCTTCCAGGATCTCGCCGGCGCCGTCGGCAGCACCACCCGCTTCGACACCGACGAGGCGCTCCCCCCGCTCGAAGCGCTGCGGGCCGCGATCGGCTCGCTCGACCCCGGCGCGTCGGCGCCGGCGGATCTGCGGCGTGCCTGGCAGCGCGTCTCCGACCGCACCGTGGCCCTCGGCGAGGCGCTGTACGACAACGGCGGCAGCCTGCACGTCGTGCCCGCGCTCCACGCCGACGCGCTCGAGGCGGAGCGGGCCACCGAGGACGACATGCCGGCGTGGCTCGGTTGGCCGACCCTCCTCGACGCCCCCGCCTCGCTCCTCCCCGGCTATCCCGCCGACCGGGTGGATTCGGTGCGGAAGGCGTTCACCACGCTCGCCGACGTCGTGAAGGGGGATCCCTCGGGCAGCGGCCGTGCCGCCGACGCCGCGGCCGCCGCCGACAATCTCGCCTCCCGTCTGCGGGCCCTCGGGGAGGCGGTCGAGCCGCTGCGCGAGCGACTGCCCATCGAGCGGATCGACGCCGATCTGATGCGCCACACCGCCTACCCGGCCGCCACCGCCACGCGCCGTGAGGTGGCCTACAACCAGGGGGATCCGTTCCGGATGTCGTGGGTGGCGGCGCTGTTGGCCCTCGGCGCCTTCGCCACGGCGTTCGGAAAGGCGCGAAAGCCGATGTTCTGGCTCGGCACGGCGCTGTTGCTCCTGCAATTGGTCTGGACCGCGCGGGCCTTCGCGGCGCGGGTCGCGATCACCGGCTGGGCGCCGGTGACGAACATGTACGAGACGGTGATCTACGTCCCCTTCTTCCTCTCCTTCCTCGGGCTCTGCTTCCTTCTCGGCCCGATCCTCGACCGCGGCCTCCGCGAGGCCTGGCGGATGACGGCGCTGCCGTCGCCGCTGGGACGCTTCTTCCCCGGCGAGACGACGGGCGAAGGAGGATCCGGCGCCGCCAACTGGCTGCTCCTGCTGCCGCGAGTGGCGCTCTCGGCGCTCGTGCTCTGGATCCTCGCCATGGCCCCCTACGCCGCGGGCGGCCGGACGATCATCAATCTCCTCCCCCAGACCGACGTGGACCGCAGCATCCCCAATCTCAACAACCTCGTCGTCTGGCTCGTCGGCTGGTCGGTGCTCGCGCCGGCGGTGTGGTATCTGCCGCGCGTCGTCCTCGCGCTGCTCACCGGCCTGCTCACGGTGCCGGCGTCGTGGCGCCGCGGCGCCTTCGCCGAAGGGGTGACGGAGGTCTACCGGCGTCATTCGTTCGGGCTGGTGGTGGCGGCGGTGGCCTTCGCCGGGACCTTCATCGCCTGGTTCTTCCCCATCCCTGGGAAGCAGTTCAGCCCCCTCCAGCCGGTCCTCCGCGACAACTTCTGGCTCACGATCCACGTCCTCACGATCGTCTCGAGCTACGCCGCCGGCGCCCTCGCCTGGGGCCTCGGCATCCTTTCGCTCGGCCATTACCTCCTCGGCCGCTACACCAAGGGACCCGGCGGCCGGGTGCGGGCCCCCGAGGCCTGCGGCGATCTGGCCGCCTGGATCTACAAGGCGATGCAGGTGGCGGTGATCCTCCTGGCGGCCGGCACGATCCTCGGCGGCCTGTGGGCCGACGTGTCGTGGGGCCGCTTCTGGGGATGGGATCCCAAGGAGGTGTGGGCGCTGGTGTCGCTGCTGGCCTACATGGTCGTCCTCCACGGCCGCTACGCCGGCTGGATCGGCAACTTCGGCCTCGCCGCCGGGGCCGTCCTCGGCGCGGCGGTGATCGGCATGTCGTGGTACGGCGTCAACTTCCTGCTCGGCGCCGGGCTCCATTCCTATGGCTTCGGCCAGGGGGGGCAGACCGAGTTCTTCTGCTTCCTCGCCGCCAACTTCCTCCTCCTGGCCGCGGCGGCCTGGCGGCGGCAGTCCGAGATCGGATCGTCCGAGCCGGCAGGCGCGGTGCGCGAGCGGCCGGTGGAGAGCGTCTGAGGCGGAGCCGCACGTCGCGGCCGCGGGGAAGTCCGTTCCGGGGGGGGCGTTCGATGGCGGGTGGATCGTGGATCGGGCGCGGCACGCGCCGCCGGTGCTTCGTCCTGGGCGTCGTGCTGCTGACGGCGCTCGTCTCCGCCGTCCGCGGCGACGAGGCCGAGTACGACCCGCGCCGCTTCGAGATCACGGCGCTCGCCTCGGGGCTCAAGCAGCCGATGGAGCTCGCCGTCGCCCCCGACGGCGGCGTGTGGTGGATCGAGTTCGAGGGGCGGCTGATGTGCCTGCCCGCCGGGGCGACGGTGCCACGGCTCGCCGGCGAGATCGGCGTCACCACGGCGCAGGAGAACGGCCTCATCGGCCTGGCGCTGGCGCCCGATTTCGCCGCCACCGGCCACGTCTACCTGCAGTACTCGCCGCCCGACTTCGAAGGCCAGCACGTCAGCCGGTTCACGATCCGTGACGGCTCGCTCGATCTCTCCTCCGAGAAGCTGCTCCTCGAGTTCACGGAGCAGCGGAAGGAGTGCTGCCACCACGCCGGCTCGCTCGCCTTCGGACCGGACGGCTGCCTGTTCATCGCCACCGGCGACAACACCCACCCCCACGGCGACTCCGCCGGCTACGCGCCGATCGACGAACGGCCGGGGCAGGCGCCGTGGGACGCGCAGAAATCGTCGGCCAACACGATGTCGCTCTCGGGCAAGATCCTCCGCATCCGCCCGCGGCCCGACGGCACCGTGGAGATCCCCGAGGGGAATCTCTTCCCCGCCGACGGCTCGCGCGGCCGGCCGGAGATCTACTGCATGGGCTGTCGCAATCCCTGGCGGATGTCGGTCGATTCCCGGTCGGGGACCGTCTACTGGGGCGAGGTCGGCCCCGACGCCGGCTCCGACGGCCCGCGGGGCCCGCGCGGCTACGACGAGATCAACCAGGCCCGCAGCGCCGGCAACTTCGGCTGGCCCTACTTCATCGGCGAGAACTTCGCCTACGCCGACTACGACTACGCCACCGGCGCCGTGGGCGCGACCTACGATCCCGCGGCCCCGGTCAACGCCTCGCCCAACAACACCGGCGCGAGCGTGCTCCCCCCGGCCCGGGCGGCGCTCCTGTGGTATCCCTACGGCGCGTCGGAGCGGTTTCCGGAGCTCGGTGAGGGGGGCCGCACCGCCTGCGCCGGCCCGGTCTACCACGAGGCCGATTTCGCCGCCTCGCCCACCCGATTCCCCTCCCGCTTCGACGGCTGCCTCTTCGTCTACGAGTGGACGCGGAACTGGATCAAGGCGGTGCGGCTCGACGCCGACGAACGGGTGGTCGCGATCGAGCCGTTCCTCGCCGACGTCCCCTTCGCCCGACCGATCGACATGCAGTTCGGCCCCGACGGCGCCCTCTACATGCTCGAGTACGGCGACACCTGGGGGGTGAACGCCAACGCCCGGCTGGTGCGGATCGACTATCTGCGCGGCAACCGTCCGCCGCTGGCGGTGGCCGCCGCCGAGAACAACGTCGGCCGGCACCCGCTGCGGGTGCGTCTGTCGAGCGCCGGGTCGACCGACCGCGACGGCGACGAGGGGCTCGCCTTCGAATGGCGCGTGCTCCGGGCCGCGGCCGAGGGGGAGCCGGCACCGGCACCCGTGGTCGCCTCGCGCGAGTCCGCGCCCGAGATCGTCTTCGACGAGCCTGGGGTGTACACCGTCGAACTGGTCGTCCGCGACCCCGAGGGGGCGGCCCGCAGCGCCAGCGTCCCGGTGGTGGTGGGCAACGCGCGGCCCGAGATCCGCTTCCTCGAGCCCCTCGACGGCGACTTCTTCGACGCCGCGGAGCCGGTGCGCTTCCGCGTCGTGGTCCGCGACCACGAGGACGGCACCAACGACGGCGACGCCGCCGACGCCGACGGCATCGCGGAGCTCGAGAGCGCCGACGTCGCCCGCGCCGCCGTGCAGGCCGCGCACGAGCCTCCTGGGGGCGCCGCGGCGGCCCCGCCGGGCCTGGAGCGCATGCGCCGCAGCGACTGCTTCAACTGCCACGCCGTCGACCAGCCGCGCGTCGGCCCGCCCCTGGTCGAGGTGGCCGGCAAGTACCGCGGCAAGGAGGGCGCGCTCGAGGCCTCGGTGGAGCGGGTGGTGAAAGGCTCCACCGGCGTGTGGGGGAAGATCCCCATGATCCCGCATTCCCACCACACGCGCGACGAGATCCGCGAGATGGTGGGATGGATCTATTCGCTCGAGCCCTCGGCGCTCGTGCGGGTGTTCCCGGGCTTCAGCGGCGAGGTCCCGGTGGCGGCCGAGGAAGTGGCGAAGGCGGGGCGCTACCGCCTCGAGGCGACCTATATGGACCGCGGCGCGGAGGCCATTCCGGCGCTTGCCGCCACGGCGACCGTCCGCCTCCGGCCGCGTCTCGCCGAAGCCGAGGCCGCCGACGAGATCCGCGGGCCGCAGGTGCTGCAGTCGGGCAATGCCGGCGGGGGCCGGTTCCTGGGCGCGATCGACCATGGCCATGCGATCCGATTCGCCGGCGTGCCGATGGACCGGGTGGGCGGCGCGACGCTGCGAATGGCGTCGGCGGGGTCCGGCGGCACCGTCGAAGTCCACCTCGACGCGCCGGACGGCACGCTCCTGGCTTCGGTGCCGGTGCAGGTCAACGGCCAATGGGAGGCGTTTTACGACGCGGACGTCGCCTGGGACCGCCTCGACGGCCGGCACGACGTGTGGATCGTCTTCACCCACCCGCAGCGGGCGGGGGGCATGATGAACCTCGACAGCGTCCGCTGGAAGCCCTGACCCGCCGCGCCGTCTCAGGGAGCCACGGGGGCCCCGCCGGCGATCGCGGGGAAAAGGCCGAAGGGCAGGGCGGGGGGAGCGGAGCCAAAAGCCGCAGCCCCAGCCGGATCGACGCCGGCCGCCGCGACGGGACACCAGGCGCCCTCCTGGAACCGTTCGACGCGGACGACGTCGGCCCGCAATCGCAATCTCACCGCGCCCTCGGTGCGAACCACCCGCGCCGGCGTCGGCGTGGCGCGCTCCCAGGCCGCTTCGACCTCCGGCCAGCGCGGGCCGCCGGCGCCGCTCACGACCACCCAGGCCGGCTCCGTGACGCGCGCCAGCGCCGTCGGCAGCCCCTCGAGGCTGCCGTGGTGCGGGGCGAAGAGGACGTCGCAGCGGCCCGGCCCCCGTTCGACGAACCGGGCGAGCGACGTCCCCTCCAGATCGCCAGTGAGGAGGACGCGGCGTCCGGCCGACTCCAGCGCCACCACGAGGCTCGTCTCGTTGTCGGAGCGGAGGGTGTCGATGGCGGATTCCGCCGGAGGGTGGAGGATGCGGACCCGGCAGAGCGGATCGAGGTCGATCTCGTCCCCCTCCACGGCCGCCGTCACCGGAACCCCGGTCCGATCGAGCAGGCGGAGCACCTCGGCCACCGCGGGGCTGGGGCTCGTGAGGAACGCCGGCGGCACCACCGCGCGGCCGACCGGGAAACGCTCGAGGAGATCGGGGACGCCGTTGAAGTGATCGGTGTCGGCGTGCGAGAGGACGAGCGTGTCGACGCGCGACACCCCCTCGCTCCAGAGCAGCGACGACAGCCCCCTCCCCGCCGCCTCGCCCGCACCGAGCCTGCCGGCGTCGTACACGAGGCTCCCTCCGGCGGGCCCGCGGACGAGGACTCCGCAGCCGTGGCCCATCGCCGCCGCGGTGACGGTGAGCACCGGCCGGGGCGCGGGGGCGAGCCCGGTGGCCGCGAGCCCCACCGCGCTCCAGCCCAGGGCTGCGGCGGCCCAGGTCGACACGCGGCCGAGTCTGGGCGGCGCCAGGAAGAGGAGCATCGCGATCGCCGCCGCGTACCACCCTGCCACCCACCACGCCGGCGGCCCCGCGACCCAGGCGAAGGCCCCGGGGAGCGCGGCGCCCGCGGCGACGGCGTGCTCCACGCCGACGAGCGCCACGTCGCACGCTCCACCCGCCGCGGCGGCGACCCATCCGCTCACCGGCGCCGCGAGCACGCAGACGAACCCGCCCACCATCGCCAGCGCCACCAACGGCGCGATGATCGGATTGAGCGACAGGCCGACCGGGCTGACGAGATGGAAGGAGGCGGCCACCAGCGGCGCGGTCGCCAGCCACACCGCGCCGCCGACGAGGAGGGCGTCGGCCAGCGTCCGCCCCGCGCGGACGAGCCAGCGTTCCCAGGGTGACCGCGACCGGTCCACGAGCCGGGCGATCGGATCATCGACACGGCGGCGGGCGGCCGTCGCCGACGTGGCCGCCACCAGCACGGCGGTGGAGAGGAACGACAGCTGCGTGCCGACCCGCAGGAGCGCCGCGGGATGCCAGGCGAGGACCACGATCGCCGCGGCGGCCAGCGCGTTCAGCCCGCCGCCGCTCCGTCCGAGCGCCCCGCCGAGGCAGCCGAGCCACACCAGCAGCGTGGCCCGCAGCGCCGGGGTGTCGGCGCCGACGAGGAGCATGTAGAGCGTGGTGAGGACGACGACCGCGGCGAGCGACGCACCGTGCGGGACGCGCAAGCCCCGGCAGAGGGCGAAGAGCCCGGCCGCGAGGAGCACGACGTGGAGTCCGGAGACGGAGAGGACGTGGACGGTGCCGGTGACCATGAACGACTCGGTCGACTCGCGGGGCATGCCATCCCGCGCGCCGAGCACCAGCGCCGCGGCGAGCGCCGAGCGGCGTGGCGAGACGTTCCGCTCGAGCGCCGCCACGCCGGCCCTCGAAAGCCTGTCGAGGGCCCGGGCGAGCGCGAAGCCGGAAGCCTGCCCGATCGGCTCGACCGTGCCCGGCCCCGAGGCACGGATCACGCTCAGCCGTCGATCCTCCCGGGCCCTCCCACGGCGGTCGAACTCCCCGGGATTCCCGGCGGCGGCGGGCCGCAGCGCCTGGCCCCACACGCGCACTCTGGTCCCCGGCTCGAGCGCGGGGGGCATGTCGAGGACGACGAGCGCCTCTCCCTCGGCCCGACGCCACGCCGCACCGTCGCGTACCGCCTCGACGCGGAGCACGCACTCGTGCGTCGGGGGACGGCCGCCGCCGCGGAGCGGATCGGCCGGCAGGGGACGCGTGCGGAGCCCCTCCACGATCGTCCCCTCGACGGCCACCGGTCGCGGCACCGTCGACAGGCTCCAGGCCAGATCGGTGGCGGGGAACCAGCGCCACGAGGCGTCGCCCCAGGCGGCGCCGGCAGCCGCCACCGCGGCCAGGAGCAGCGGCGTGGCCAGCGTCCCGCTCCGCAGGGCCAGCCAACCGACGAGTGCCACGGCGGCGAGACACCAGCAGACCAGCGCCGACGGGGACGCTCCCAGGACCGCCACCGCGATGCCGAGTGTGAAGGCCGCGGCGACGACGACCAGCGGCCGCGTCGGAAGCGATTCGCGCCGCCGCCATGGGCCCTCGAGCGCCCGGGAGAGCGCGTCCCCGAGCGAGCGCAGCCCGCGACCGATCCGATCGTGCACGCCTTGCATCGCCCCCGCCGCTCCCCGGGCCGGAGGGCGGCCGCCCTCCACTGAACGCCTGTCCTACCCCCGCGGGACGGGCATTGCAACGATCGGGGAGGGGGAGCGGAAGGCACCGGCAAGGCCTGACGGCCGTCAGCCGACGCGGCGGGCCTGCACGATGCGCGGCAGCCCCGCGATGTCGGGAAGCGTGGGGGCGGGCTCGAGGCCGGCCCGTCGACGGATCGCCTCCTCCGCGGCCGCGGCGGTCGAGGGGCCGATCTCCACCAGCAGCCATCCGCCGGGGGCGAGCTTCTCCGCGGCGGTCGCCACGAGCCGCTCGACCACCTCGACCCCGGTCGGCCCGGCCACGAGGGCCCCCTTCGGCTCGTGCAGGCGGACGTCGCGGGGAAGCCCCTCGAACTCGTCCTCGCGCACGTAGGGGGGATTGCTGACGATGACGTCGAAGGGGCCGGCCACCCCGTCGAGCAGGTCGCAGGCCACGCACTCCACCCGCGCGGCGACGCCGTGCCTCTCGGCGTTGCCCCGCGCCACCTCGAGCGCGTCTCGCGCGATGTCGGTGGCCACGAGCGACGCCTTGGGGAGCCTCTTGGCGAGCGTCACGGCCACCGCCCCCGATCCGGTGCCCACGTCGGCGATCCGCGGGGAGGCCAGCCCCTTGCAGAGATCGAGGGCCCGCACCACGAGCCCCTCGGTCTCCGGCCGGGGAACGAGCACGGCCTTCGTGACCGTGAAGGGGAGCGAGAAGAACTCCTTGCTGCCGACGAGGTAGGCCACCGGCTCGCCGTCGCCGCGTCGGCGGACGAGCTCCCGGAAGCGGGCCCGGCCGGCGTCGTCGACCGGCTCGTCGAACGCGGTGTAGAGGGCGATCCGCGGGCAGCCGCGCACGAACGCCAGCAGCACCTCGGCGTCGAGTCGCGGCGAGTCGCTCCCCTTGCCGCCGAGCCACTCGGTCGTCCAGGTGAGGAGGCGTCCCACCGTCCATGGCGCGTCGCTCATCGCCGCGACTCCTTCCCGTTCGAGGGTTCCCCGGCCCGTCAGGCCCGCTCCATGCCGGCGCGACGCTCGCGCCGGGCGTGTTCGTCGATCGCCCCGATCACGATCCCCAGCCGCCCGGCCATCACCTGGTCGAGCGTGAAGCTCTCGTTGATGCGGTGGTCGGTGACGCGGTTCTGCGGAAAATTGTAGGTCCGGATGCGCTGGCTGCGATCGCCGGAGCCGACGAGCGTGCGGCGGGTGCTCGCGCGCTTCTCGTGCTCGATGGCCCGCTTCGCCTCGTAGATCCGCGCCTTGAGCACGCGCAGCGCCTTGGCCAGGTTCTTGTGCTGGCTCTTCTCGTCCTGGCACTGCACGACGATCCCGGTCTCGAGGTGCGTCAGCCGCACCGCCGAGGCGGTCTTGTTGACGTGCTGTCCGCCCGGCCCGCTCGCGCAGAACAGATCCTTGCGGTACTCGTCGGGGGAGATCGAGACCTCCACGTCCTCCGGCTCCGGGAGAACCGCCACGGTGGCGGCGGAGGTGTGGATCCGCCCCTTCGTCTCGGTGTCGGGGACGCGCTGCACGCGGTGCCCGCCGCTCTCCCAGCGGAGCCGGCGGAAGACCCCCTCGCCCGAGACACCGAGGACGAGCTCCTTGAAGCCGCCGAGCTCGGTCGGCGAGGCGTCGAGGACCTCCACGTCGAAGCCCTGCTCCGCGGCGTAACGCCGGTACATCTCGTAGAGATCGCGCACGAAGAGCGCGGCCTCGTCGCCCCCCGTCCCGGCCCGCAACTCCATGACCAGCCGCGTCCGGTCGGCGTCGTCGTCGTCGGAGCAGAGATCGACCAACTCGTCCCACTCCGCTTCGCGGCGGCCACGGAGATCGGGGAGCTCCGCGGCGGCGAGCTCCTCGAACTCCCGGTCGCCGCCACGGGCGAGCTCTTCGAGCTCGAGGATCTGCCGCTCGAGCTCGACGAACGCCCGGTAGCGTTTGGCGAGCCGGGAGAGCGCCCCATGCTCGCGCACGGAGGCCGCCATGCGCTGCGGCTGCGCGAGCACCTCCGGATCGACCAGCTCGCGTTCGAGGACCTCGAACCGGGCGAGCTTCGCTTCGAGGAGGTCACGCATCGGCCGGTCGGGTCGGAGACGGGGCAGGGGACATCCCGGAGGCCCGGCGGCCGGATCGGACTTCCCGCGATGGGCGGGAGCGGATCAGGACGCCGACTCGGTGGCGGCGGGGGCGGCCTTCTTGCCCTTCTTCAGACTGGCGTAGCCGGTGCCGGCGAACTTCGTCTTGAACTTCTCGATACGGCCGGCCGTGTCGACGAACTTCAGCTTCCCGGTGAAGAACGGGTGGCAGACGTTGCAAATGTCGACCTTCAGCTCCGGCATCGTGCTGCGGGTCTGGAAGGTGTTGCCGCAGCCGCAACGGACCACGGTCTCGATGTAACGCGGATGGATGTCGTCTTTCATGGGAAACCGAGGCGGGCTGGGGGTGGGGCGGGATCGATGTGGCGCGGGAC
>CAWUOA010000028.1:0-18035 GCA_963923225.1 uncultured Planctomycetaceae bacterium | reverse complement strand
GCGGCGTCCGCCACGCGTCCGGCGACGGCCCCGACGGGGATCCCCTCGTCGCTCCCCACGTTGTAGGCCCGCCCGGGGCGGCCGTGGAGGAGGATCGTGGCCAGCCACTCCACCAGATCGGCGGCATAGAGATAGCTGCGGACGGGCGTACCGTCCCCCCGGACGACGATCGGCCCGCCGGCGACGGCGTCGCGGATGAAGTTGCCGATCGCGAAATGGGTATCGAGCGGCAATCCCGGCCCGACGAACGCGAAGCAGCGCGCGATGGTCACGCCCGCGCCGCGGGAGGCCGCGTCGAGGCACAGCCGCTCGGCGGCCCGCTTCCCGGAGGCGTAGGCTCCCGCCGACTCCCCGGGGCCTGGCGTGGTGGGCATCTCCTCGGAGAAGCGGTCGACGGGGCGGGGCGGCCTCGCGTAGACGGCTCCGGAACTGGTGAACAGGAACCGGTCGGCACCGCAGGCGTCGGCGAGGGCCAGCGCCCGGCGGGTGCCTTCCCTGCACACCTCCTCCATCGTGCGCGGGTCGTCGCGCTCGAGGCGGGCGCTGGCCTCGGTCGCCGCGTGGATGACGTGGGTGAACGGGTCCTGCGGGAAGACGAAGTCGCGCACGTCGCCGGCGACGAGGCACAGAGGGCCCGCCGCCGCGAGACGGGGGTGCCGGGCGGCGAAGCGGTCCGGGGAGCGCGACAGGACGGTGACCCGCAGCCCCAGACCGAAGGCGGCGTCGGCGGCGACGAGCGAACGCACGAGCCACGAGCCGAAGAACCCCGTGCCGCCGGTGACGAACACCCTCGCGCCGCGGAACCCCTGCCACACCCCGGCGGTGCGTACGAGGAGGCGTTCGACATCCTCGGCGACGATCGCCTCACCGCCGGGCGGGATCACCGGCACCGCTCCCGCACGAACCGGGCGACGGTGTCGATCATGAAATCGACCATCGCCTCGGTGAGGCCCGGATAGACGCCGAGCCAGAGGGTGTGGCGCGTCACGTAATCGGCTCCTGCGAGGTCACCGGCCACGCGGATCGGCAGCCCGTGGTAGGCCGGCTGGCGAAGGAGGTTGCCTCCGAACAACTGCCGGGTGCCGACGCGGGCGGCGTCGAGGTGCCGCACCAGGTCGCGGCGCGTGAACGGGGCCGCAGGACGCACCGAGAGCGGGAATCCGAACCAGCTCGGATCCGAGCCCGGCGTCGCTTCCGGGAGGACGAGCAGGTCGGCGAAGGGCTCGAGGCCGGCGCGGAGCCGGGCGAAGTTGCGCTTCCGCGCGGCGATGAAGCCGTCGAGCTTGTCGAGCTGTGCCACCCCCACGGCCGCCTGCATGTCGGTGGCCTTCAGGTTGTAGCCGACGTGCGAATAGACGTACTTGTGGTCGTAGCCGTGGGGAAGGTCGCCGAGTTGCCAGTCGAAGCGTTTCCCGCAGGTGTCGTCGTGGCCCGGCTCGCACCAGCAGTCGCGTCCCCAATCGCGGAAGCTCTCCACGAGCTTCTCGAGTCGCGGGCTCGACCCGAACACCGCGCCCCCCTCGCCCATGGTGAGATGGTGCGCCGGATAGAAGCTGCAGGTGGCCAGATCGCCGAAGCCGCCCACGTGGCTCCCCTTCCACTCGGAGCCGAGGGCGTCGCAGCAGTCCTCGACGAGCCACAGGTCGTGCCGCCGGCAGAAGTCGGACACGGCGTCGCAGTCGAAGGTGTTGCCGAGGGTGTGGGCCAGCACGACGGCGCGGGTGCGCGGTCCGAGGGCCTCCTCCAGCCGTCCCGTGTCGATCTCGTAGGTGGCACGGCGTTCGGGGTGCTCGACGTCGACGAATACCGGGACGAGGCCGTTCTGGATGATCGGATTGACCGTGGTGGGAAAGCCGGCCGCCACGGTGATCACTTCGTCGCCCGGCAGGAGACGATCGGTGCCGAGCTTGTGGCTGGTCAGCGCCGTGACGGCCAGGAGATTGGCGCTCGAGCCGGAGTTGACGAGGCAGGCGAACCGGGCCGCGGTGCGCTCGGCGAACCGGCGCTCGAACTCGGCGGCGAAGCGGCCGGTCGTGAGCCAGAAGTCGAGTCCGGAATCGACCAGCGCCTGCACTTCGTGCCGGTCGAACACGCGGCCCGCCACCGGGACGGCGTCGCCTGGACGGAAGTCCCGCGCCGGGAATGCCTTGGCGTGGTACTCGGCCACGAGGGCCCTGATCTCCGCACGGATCACGTCGGCCGACCGGTCATCGCTCATGAATCACCCCGTTCACGTGGGCGGCGGTCGGCCGCCGCGTCGCCGTCGAGCGGCGCCCCGAATCGTTCGCCCTCCACCACCCACGGCCGGCGCCGGACCTGCGTGAGCACCGCGCCCACGTACTCGCCAAGAACCCCGATGAGGAAGATCTGCAGCGATCCGAGGAAGAACACGCCGATCACCGCCGGGGCGTACCCCGCCGGGAAGCGATCCCAGAACGTGAGCTTGAGGACGAGGAACACCAGTGCCACCAGCAGCGAGAGCGTCGCCAGGGCGAAGCCCGTCATGGTCGCCAGGCGGAGCGGGAGGCGCGAATGGCTCGTGAAGCCGAGCATCGCCATGTCGAAGAGAGTGAAGAAGTTGTTCTTCGTCAGGCCGCGGAGCCGGAGCGGCTGGTGGTACGGGATCACCGTGAACGGGAGCCCGATGTCGACGATCATCCCGCGGACGTACGGATAGGGATCCCGGTAGGAACGCATGATCTCGATCGCCCGCCGGTCGTAGAGGCCGAACCCGGTGACGTGCTCGAGGAGGTCGACGTCGGCGATCGAGCGGGCGATCCGGTAGAACGCCGACCGCGCGAGCCAGAGCGCGCGTGATTCGGCGCTCTTGGACTTCTGGCCGACCACCATGGCGGCGCCCGCCTCCCACGCGCGGAGGAAGTCGGGGAGCAGTTCCGGGGGATCCTGGAGGTCGGTGCACATCATCACCACGCAGTCGCCGGGAGCTTCCATGAGCGCGTGGAACGGCGAGCGGATGTGGCCGAAATTGCGGGCGTTGACGATCACCGAGACCCGGGCGTCCGAGGCGGCGATGGCACGCAGCCTGTCCACGGTGCCGTCGGTCGAGGCGTTGTCGATGAAGAGGAGGGCGAACCGGTACCCCGGCATGCCCTCGATGACGCGGCAGAGCCTTTGGTGGAGCTCGTCGACGTTGGCGGCCTCGTTGTAACAGGGAAGGACGATCGACACCGTCGGTGCGGCGGCACGCCTCGGCGTTGCGGCGAGTTCGGGCCGCGGCCGTCGCGGATCGGCCTCCGAGCCGGCGCCGTTCCCGGAATCCGCCCGCTCGGCGCTCATCGGCCCCTCGTCGTGTGGGCTTCGATGTCGGCTTCGCAGGCCTGCCTCGCGTCGATGCCGTCGGTGCCGAAGGCGCGATACCAGTCCGCCGTGCGGCGGATCGCCTCGGCCGGGGTGAAACGCGGACGCCAGGGCAGTTCCGCGAGCGCCCGCTCGATCGACAATCGCAACACCGCCGTCTCCACCGGCGCCCGCGGGTCGTGGGCGTCGATCCACGAACCCCGGCCCCATGCGGCGATGAAGGCGTCCACCAATCCTCCGACGGTGACGTCGCCGCCGGGCAGGGGCCCGAAGTTCCAGCCACGGCAGAACGTTCCCGTCCGGTCGGCGATCAGCGCCTCCGCGAGGGTGAGATAACCGGCGAGAGGATCGAGGACGTGTTGCCAGGGGCGGATCGCCGCGGGATTGCGGACCGGCACGGGCCGCCCTTCCGCGAGATGCGCGACCAGGTCGGTGACGATTCGGTCCTCGGCCCAGTCGCCCCCTCCGATGACGTTGCCGGCTCGGGCCGTGGCCAGCCTGACGCCGTGCTCGGAGAGTCTCTCGAGGGGAAAATGGCTCGTCCGGTAAGAGGCGACCACCAGCTCCGCGCACGCCTTGCTCGCGCTGTACGGATCGCGGCCGCCGAGGCGGTCGTCCTCGCGGTGGGGGGCGCCGTCGTCGCGGGGTTCGTAGCACTTGTCGCTCGTCACGACGATCACGGCGCACGGCCTCCCCGCCCGGCGCACGGCGTCGAGAAGATGCGCGGTGCCGGTGACGTTCGTGGAGAACGTTTCGACCGGATCGGCATGGCTGCGCCGCACCAGTGGTTGGGCGGCCAGGTGGAAGACGACGTCGGGCCGCGACCGCGCCACCTCCTCCGCGAGGCGGTCGGCGTCACGGATGTCCGCCTCGACGTGGCGACGCATCAAGTCGCCGATCCGGGCGGCGTCGAACAGCGACGGCGCGGTGGGGGGCGCGAGGGAATAGCCGTCGATCTCGGCGCCCGCGCGAGCGAGCAGTTGGACGAGCCAGGACCCCTTGAATCCGGTGTGGCCGGTGAGGAAGACGCGCCTCCCCATCCAGGCACTCCCCCGCGCCTCCGTCATCCCTCTCACCACACCTTCCATGGGGCCGCGCCTTTGTTCCACAAGTCATTGACGTGGAGATAGTCGCGGTAGGTGTCGACCGCGAAGAACCAGCCCTCGTGACGCCACGCCATCAGCTCGCCGTCGGCCGCCAGGCGTTCCAGGGGCCTGGCTTCCAGCGCCTCGCGATCGCCGCCGTCGAGATAGTCGAACACGCGTCGATCGAAGACGAAGAAACCGGCGTTGATCCACCCCTCGACACGGGGCTTCTCGGTGAAACGGGTGACGCGCGAGTCGCCGTCGATCGAGAGGAGGCCGAATCGGGAGGCGGGCTGCACCGCGGTGACCGTCGCCAGGCGGCCGTGGGAGCGGTGGAAGGCGAGGAGCCGGCCGACGTCGACGTCCGCCAGTCCGTCGCCGTAGGTGACGACGAACGTATCGCCCGTGACGTAGCGTTCGACACGTTTCACGCGGCCGCCGGTGAGCGTGTCCTGGCCCGTGTCGGCGAGCGTCACCGAGAACTCGAAATCCTCGCCGGGGCCGTGGAATCGCACCTCGCGCCCCTCGCTGCCGATCCGCATCGTGCAGTCGCGGGTGTGGGCCTCGTAGTCGAGGAAGTAATCCTTGATGAGGCCGCCCTTGTAACCCAGGCAGAGCACGAACCGATCGAGCCCCCGGTGGCCGAAGCCGCGCATGATGTGCCACAGGAGCGGGCGGCCACCCACGTCGACCATCGGCTTGGGGCGGTACTCCGTCTCCTCGCGCATCCGCGCGCCCTGCCCTCCGCAGAGGATCACCACTTCCATCACCGTGCTCCCGTGGCCCCGCCGGAGCGGTGCCCCCCGATCCGGAGTGGACGCCGCTGCCCTATCCTACCCGCCTGGAATCGCCATGCTCCGGCGGCCGCGGCGACCGCGGCGGGTCGGCGGCGGGCTGCTACACTGCCCCACCCGCACGACCGGAGCAACCGCACCATGCCCACCCCCAGGCCGCGTCTCGGCATCCTCACCGGCGGGGGCGACTGCCCAGGCCTCAACGCGGTGATCCGCGCCGTGGTCAAGGGGGGCCACCGGCTCGGCTACGAGTGCCTGGGCTTCCTCCGCGGATACGAGGGGCTCGTCCAGCCCGTCTCCTGGACGCCGCTCGATCCGGGGATCGTGGCGAACATCCACACGCAGGGAGGCACGATCATCGGGTCCTCGAACACCGGCCGCTTCACGGCGCTGGTGGGGGAGAACGAGCAGGTGCGGATCGACCCCGCACTGATCGACGAGGCGGGGAGGACGCTCGAGAAGCTCGGGGTCTGCGGCCTGGTGTGCGTCGGGGGGGACGGCTCGCTCTCCATCGCCCTGCAGTTCCACGAGCGCGGCATCCCCGTCGTCGGCGTGCCGAAGACGATCGACAACGACCTGGGGGCGACCGCCACGACCTTCGGCTTCGACTCGGCGGTGGCCTGTGCCACCGACGCGCTCGACCGTCTCCACACCACCGCCGCGAGCCACGAGCGCGTGATGGTGCTCGAGGTGATGGGGCGACACGCGGGATGGATCGCCCTCCACGCCGGCATCGCCGGTGGCGGCGACGTGATCCTGATCCCGGAGATCGACTGGGACTTCGACCACGTCTGCCGGGCGGTGCGCGCCCGCGAGGAGGAGGGGAAGCGCTACACCCTGGTGGTCGTCGCCGAGGGGGCGCGGCTGCCGGGGGGGGCGTCGGTCCACTCGGGCGACGGCGGCCAGCGTCGGCAGGTGCGTCTGGGTGGTGTCGGCGAAGCGGTGGCCAAGGAAATCTCCGCGCGGCTGGGCCGCGAGGTGAGGACGGTCGTGCTCGGGCATCTCCAGCGCGGCGGCGGGCCGACGACGTTCGACCGCGTCCTCGCGACGCAGTTCGGAGCGCACGCGGTGCGGCTGGTGCACCAGGGACGATTCGGCGAGATGGTCTGCTCGCGGCCGCCCGACATCGCGAGTGTGCCGATCCGGGAGGCCGTGAGCCGCCTGTCGTGCGTCGACCCGTCGAGTTCGGCCGTGCTGGCGGCGCGGGCGCTGGGGATCTCCTTCGGCGACGAGCCGCCGCTGCCCGGCACCTTCGCCGGAGCGTGAACGGCCGGAGGGTGCCGGGGCGATTTTTCAGGTATCATCGCCCCGGTCTTCCGGGGATCGATCGCGCCGAAGAAGCACGAGGGAGAGACGAGGGGAATCCATGAGCGAACCGCAGAAGCCTGCCGGCACCCTGGCCAGCGTGATGACCGAGGACCGGATGTTTCCGCCTTCGGCGGAGTTCGCATCCCGGGCCCGGATCGGCTCGCTCGAGGAGTACGGCAGGCTCTACGACGCCGCGCGCAAGGATCCGGAGGCCTTCTGGGACGAGCGTGCCCGGTCGCTTCCCTGGACCACCCCCTACGAGCGCGTCCTCGACTGGCGGCCCCCGCACGCGAAGTGGTTCCCGGGCGGGCGTCTCAACGTCTCCGCCGCCTGCCTCGACCGGCACCTCGCCGAGGGCAAGGGGGACAAGACCGCGATCGTGTGGGTCGGGGAGCCCACCGGCGAGCGCCGCACCTACACCTACCGCGAGCTCCACGCCGAGGTCTGCCGCTGTGCCGCCGGGCTGAAACGCCTCGGCATCCGGGCGGGTGAGGTGGTCTCGATCTACATGCCGATGACGCCCGAACTGGTGATCGCCATGCTCGCCTGCGCCCGCATCGGCGCCGTGCATTCGGTGATCTTCGGCGGCTTCTCGAGCGAGGCGATCGCCGACCGCAACCAGGACGCCAAGGCCGTGGCGGTGATCACCGCCGACGGCGGCTGGCGGCGCGGGGCGCAATTGCCGCTCAAGAAGAACGTCGACGTGGCGCTGGAAAAGAGCCCCACGGTGCGGCACGTCGTCGTGCTGCGGCGCACCGGGCAGCCGGTGGAGATGGCCCCCGGCCGTGACGTCTGGTGGCACGACCTGGTGGACGGGATGCCCTCCGACACGGCGCCGGAGCCGATGGACTCGGAGGCGCCGCTGTTCATCCTCTACACCAGCGGCTCGACCGGGAAGCCGAAGGGGATCCTCCACACCTCCGCGGGCTACTGCCTCTGGGCCCGGACCACGGCGGAATGGGTCTTCGACCTCCGGGACGACGACCTGTTCTGGTGCACGGCCGACTGCGGCTGGATCACCGGCCACAGCTACGTCACCTACGGCCCGCTCGCCGCCGGGGCGAGCATCCTGATCTACGAAGGCGCCCCCAACGCCCCGCACGAAGGGCGCTTCTGGGAGATCGTCGAGCAGGAGCGGCCGACGATCTTCTACACCGCCCCCACGGCCATTCGCTCCTTCATGAAGTGGGGCATGGAGCACATCCAGGGCCGCGACCTCTCGAGCCTCCGCCTCCTCGGCACGGTCGGCGAGGGGATCAATCCCGAGGCCTGGATGTGGTACCACGAGGTGATCGGTGGCAAGCGCTGCCCGATCGTCGACACCTGGTGGCAGACCGAGACCGGCGGGATCATGATGAGCCCGCTGCCCGGTGCCATCCCCACCAAGCCGGGGAGTTGCACGCTGCCGCTGCCGGGCGTCTGCCCCGAGATCGTCGACGCCCATGGCCGTCCGGTGGAGCGAGGCCAAGGGGGATGGCTCGTGATGACCAAGCCCTGGCCGGGCATGCTCCGCGGCATCTGGGGGGACGAGGAGCGCTTCGTCGAGACCTACTGGTCGAAGGTGCCGGGGAAGTACCTCGCCGGCGACAACGCCCGACAGGACCGCGATGGGTACTACTGGATCATGGGGCGGATCGACGACGTCCTCAACGTCGCCGGGCACCGGCTCTCCACGATCGAGATCGAAAGCGCGCTGGTCAGCCACCCGAGCGTCGCCGAGGCCGCCGCGGTGGGGCGTCCGCACGACGTCAAGGGGGAGGCGGTGGCGGTGTTCGTGACACTGCGGGGGGGCGAGCCGACCGACGCCCTCAAAGAGACGCTCCGCAAGCACGTCCGCCAGCAGATCGGGGCGCTGGCGGCGCCCGACGACATCCACTTCGCCGCGGCGCTGCCCAAGACCCGCTCCGGAAAGATCATGCGGCGGCTCCTCCGTGACATCGCCGCCGGCCGGGAGACCGTCGGCGACACGACGACGCTCGAGGATTACACGATCCTCGCGAGCCTCCGCAGCAACGACGAGTAGCGGCCCCGGGGCCCGGCCGGGACCGGCCGGAGCGCGCCGCCGGGCGGATGCAGCGGCGTCGGGGACCGTCCGGGAAGTTCGTCCCGCGCGTGAAAAAAGGTCGGGCCGGCTTTCGCCGGCCCGACCCTTTTCGTAACCCGTTCTCGACCGGCCCGGCTCAGAGGCCGAGGCTGGAGAGCGTCTTGAGCATCGGCTCGACGATCGGGCGGAGGATGTCGCCCACGCCGGGGAGGGCGAGGACGGTGTCGATGATCGGCTGCAGCGTGCCGAGGTTCGTCCCCACCATCTCCTTGACCGTCGCCTTGCCGGCCTCGGGGAGCTTGTCCGCGGTGGCCTTGTAGCCGTCGAGGATCCCAGCGAGGTCCTTCAGGCCCGGCACCGCCGCCTCGGCCGTGGGAACGTCGGTGATGCCCTTGAAGGTGTCGGTGAGCTTGCCGAACAGGCCGCCGACGTCGCCGCTGAAGGCGGAGAGGTCGATCTCGGGGAGCTTCTCGGTGACCGCCTTGACCGTCTCCTCGACGGCCGCGGCGGCCTCCTCGACCTTGGCAGCGCCCTTGGCGGCCATCGCCTCGCCCTTCTTCTGGCTCTCTTCCATCTTCTCCCGCATCCGCGCCGTGTTGTCGGCGGTGACGGTCGCGCCCTTGTCGACGGGCTTCTTGGTGTCGCGGTTCATGAGGAACAGCGCGCCCAGGGCCAGGAGGGGCAGGGCGAGCCACGGCAGCCACGACGGGAAGCCCGACTGCTCCGGCTCACGACGCTCGACGTGGCCGTGGGAGTGGGTGTCGCGGTGCGCCGAGTGGCCCTGCGTCGCGTGGGTCGTGTGCGACCCGCCGCCCGCCACCGCGCCCGCCGCCGCCTTGGCGAGCGAGCCGAAGTCGCCGAGGCTCAGGCCGGCCGGGAGGGCCTTCTGGATGTTCGACGACTGGTCGGCGAACAGGCTCTGGATGCTCGACGCGTCGACCGAGCGGCCACCGGAGGTGAGCTGCTTGGCGACGGTGCCGAGGACGACCGGGGCGAGGTAGGAGAGCATCATGCGGGACATGCCCCCCTTGATGCCCAGGAACGAAGCCAGCGTGTCGACGATCATCGACGTCGCCGAGTTGCCGAACAGCGTGCCGAGGAGGCTGCCCCCCTTGTCGGCCACCTTGCTGGCGTTCGAGCCGCCGAGGAGGCCGGCGAGGTTGCCGAGCGCCCCGAGGTCGAGGCCGCCGAGGGCATTCGCGATCTGGCCGGCGCCCTGCGCGTTGCCGGCGAGCTTGGAGAGGCCGCCGAGGAGGGCGGGCACCGCGGCGGCGGTCGCCGCCTTGGTCTGCGACTCGTTCGTGCCGACGAGCGAGCCGAGGCTACCGAGGACCTGGCTGGTGAGCTGGTCCTTGACGAGGTCAACGAGATTCATTCGACACTCCGGATGGAAAGGAACCCGCGAGGCGGGACCTGGAAGGAGAGAACGTCGCGGGAGAGAACGTCACGGGCCGGACGAGGCCCACCGACTCGGGGACAGAGGCCCCCTGACGGTTGTGATCCTTTGTACAAAGGAGAGTTTGTCTTACACGCTCGACGGGGCGCCCACAAGCATCCGGGGGGTGGCCGGAATTCTTTCCTCCACCCCGGCACCATCGGCGTCTCCCGGCGAGCTTGCCGGAGCGTCCTTTCCCGGCTTCCTATACTCCACCGTCATGGCCCTCCAAGTCCCCCATCGATCCACCCCTCGGACCGCGGAGCTCCTCGCGCCGGCAGGGGACGAGTCGTGTCTCCGGGCCGCGATCGAGAACGGCGCCGATGCGGTCTATTTCGGGCTCGATTGCGGTCACAACGCCCGCGCTCGGGCGGCCAATTTTCCCCTCGATTCCCTCTCCCGGATCATGGGGATGCTCCACCGCCACGGGGTGCGCGGGTACGTGACGCTCAACACGCTCGCGTTCGACGGGGAGTTGGGCCAGATCGAGGAGGTGGCACGGCATCTCGCCGCCGCCGGTGTCGACGCGGCGATCGTCCAGGACGTCGGCGTCGCCCGCCTCCTCGCCGACGCCTGCCCGGCCCTCCCCCTCCATGCCTCCACCCAGATGACCCTCACGAGCGCCGAGACGGTGCGGCTGGCCGAGAGCCTGGGGATGCGACGCGTGGTGCTGGCGCGGGAGCTGTCGCTCGAGGAGATCGCCGCCGTGCGGCGTGGCACCGATCTCGAGCTCGAAGTCTTCGTCCACGGGGCGTTGTGCGTCGCCTATTCGGGGCAGTGCCTGACGAGCGAGGCCCTCGGCGGCCGCAGCGCCAACCGCGGGCAGTGCGCCCAGGCCTGCCGCCTCCCCTACGAGCTGGTGTGCGACGGCCGTGACGTCGATCTGGGGGAGCAACGCTACCTCCTCTCGCCGCAGGACCTCGCCGGCCACGACCACGTCCCCGAGCTCCTGGCCGCCGGCGTGACGAGCCTGAAGATCGAGGGGAGGCTGAAGACTCCCGAATACGTCGCCAACGTCGTCCGCCACTACCGCCGGGCCCTCGACGCGGCCGGCGCGGGGGGGCGGGCGACCTTCACTCCGGCCGACGTGGAGGCGATGGAGCTGTCCTTCTCCCGCGGATTCTCGCCCGGCTGGCTCGAGGGGTGCGACCACAAGCGTCTCGTCCCGGCGACGTCGAGCGCCAAACGCGGGGTGCGGCTCGGTACGGTGGCGGCCTGTGGCCGCGGGCGGGTCGTGGTCGACCTCCAGGCATCGGTCAAACGCGGCGACGGGATCGCCTTCGACCCCGCGGGTGGAGGCGACGACGCGGCGCAAGGGGGGCGTGTCTACGGCGTGTTCACGGTGCCGGCACGCGGCGGGCCCCCGTGCCCCGCCGAGGATCCGGTGGCCGACGGACGCGTCGAGCTCTCGTTCGCGTCGGGCGCGATCGATTTCGCCCTGATCCGGCCCGGGCAGACGGTCTGGAAGACCGACGACCCGGTGCTCACCTCCGAGCTCCGCGCGAGCTTCGGCGGCGCCGAGCTCCGCCGCCGCCAGCCGGTCGACCTGTCGGCGTCGGTGGCAGCGGGGAAGCCGCTCGTCGTCGAGGCGACGCTCCGCCGCGGCACTCCCGACGAGCGCCGCGTGTCGGTGGAGAGCGACGTGGTCGCCGAGACGGCCCGCCGCCATCCGCTCACCGCCGAGATCCTCGGCGAGCAACTCGGCCGCCTGGGGGGAACGCCGTTTTTCCTGCGCGACCTCGAGGCCCGCATCGAGGGGGGGCCGATGCTCCCCTTGAGCGTCCTCGGCCGGCTCCGGCACGCACTGGTGGACCGGCTCGAGGCCGCCGCGGTCGAGCCCCCTCCGCGGGAGTTCCGCCCGGGGGCCGTCGCGCGGCTCGCGGCGGCCGACGCCCCGGCCTTCGACGCCGCGCCGGCGTCCTCCGATGCCGGTCCTTCCCTCCACCTCCTCTGCCGCACGCTGCCGCAGGTCGAGGCCCTCCTCGCCGCCGGCGTTCGGCGCGTCGACGTGGAGTTCGCCGACATCCGCCGCCACGCCGACGCCGTCACCGCCTGCCGCTCCGCCGGCGCGACGGTCCGCGTGGCGACGACGCGGATCCACAAGCCGGGGGAGAACGGCATCCTCAAGCTCCTCCTCCGCCAGGAGCCCGACGCCGTCCTCGCCAGGCACGTCGCGGCGCTCGACTTCTTCCGCGCCGAGGGGCTGCCGGTCGACGCCGACTTCTCGCTCAACGTCGCCAACCGGCTCTCGGCCGGCTTCCTCCGCGCCCGCGGTGCCCGCCGCGTCGTTCCCGCGCACGACCTCAACCGCGACCAGCTCGCCGACCTCGTCGCGGCGGTCCCCGCCGGGATCCTGGAGGTGGTGGTCCACCAGCGGATGCCGCTGTTCCACATGGAGCACTGCGTGTTCTGCGCCGTCCTCTCCCCCGGCAGGAACAAGACCGACTGCGGCCGGCCGTGCGACTCTCGCGAGGTGCGCCTCCGCGACCGCATCGGCGTGGAACATCCCCTCGCGGCCGACGTCGGCTGCCGCAACACCCTCTACAACGCCGTCCCCCAGAGCGGCGCGGAGGCGGTGCCGTCGCTCTTGTCCCGCGGGGTGGCGCATCTGCGCGTGGAACTGCTCGACGAGACGCCGGAGGAGGCGCTCGAGGTGCACGCCGCCTACCGCGATCTGCTCGCCGGCCGCTGCACGGGGCGGGAGGTCTGGACACGGCTGCGGGCCGCCAATCGCGTCGGCGTGACCCGCGGCACGCTCGAGGCGGGGCGCGATCCGCTGGCCATCATCTGACGCTCCTTCGTGCCGCGGCCGCGGGCGCTGGTATCTTCGTCCCGACGCTCCGCTTTCGACGCGGAGCCTTCCAGAGGAGTCTCGAGCATGGGCGCCGACGTCAACGATTTTCTCGCGGTCCGACTGCGGATCACCGACTCGATGGGCCGCTCGCGCGAGTGCCCCGTCCTCGCCTCCGGCGTCCTCGCCTGGGAGGACTTCCCGGAGACGGAGTGGGACCGGCTCCTCCCCTGGCGGTTCCTCGACCTTTCGGACGTCGTGCCGCCGGGCGTCTACGACACGCGGCAGATCGCGCTCGACGTCGAGGAGAAGTCCACCGGCCGCTGCCGGCGCGTCGTGATGAGGATCCTCGAGGGGAGCCGGATGACGATCTGCTGGGACGACCTCGGCGCGGCCCCGGGGAGCTTCGAGGTGATTCTCGACATCACCGAGCCCGGGGGGGCGGCCCAGATCGCACGGCTCGAGGCGGAGGCGGGGGAGGTGGCGCTGGCGTCGCACGTCCGCGTGCGCGGCGACCACATGGAGGATCTCCTCGGCGGAGGGGACGATCTTCCGGAAACGCGCTGAGAGCCCGGCCGCGGCGCGACCGGTGTCACCGCCGGGTCACTTCCCCTCGATGGCGATCGTGACCGGCTGGCCCGCCTTCACCTCGACGACCAGCCCGCTGGTTTCCGCCTTCTCGAACTTCGACGGCACCGCACGGAGCGTCCCTTCCAGCCCGCGCACCGCCACCGGCCGCCCTTCGCCCGCCTTGGCGGCGGCCTTCTTCCCCTGGGCGGCCATGCCGGCGAACATCGACGTCTGCACCGCCGCCTTGTAGCGGCCCGGCTTCACGTCGTAGAGCTTGAACGACCCGTCCTTGGCGATCTGGCCGCTGGCCGCTTCGCCGCCCCCTTCGGGCTCGAGCACGACCAGCCCCATCTCCAGCGGCGTGCCGTCGAGCGTCGCCGTGCCGGTGGCCGCGATCCCCTTGGCGGGGGCGCCCTGCGGGGCACAGCCGGCCCCGAACGGGAGGCCCAGGAGAAACACGGGAAGGAGAGCCCAGGGGGAAACCAGACGCATGGTGCGGAACCTCGGTTGCGGAGCGGGAAAGCGGGCGGGCGTCACTCGATGTCGACGTTCGAGCCGTCCTTGGGCAGGAGGGCCTGGCTCCAGGGGATCGTCTCGATCGACGTCGACACGGATCGGACGCTCCCGTCCCCCATCCCGCAGAGCACCAGGCCCGGCGAATGGCCCACCGCCCGGTACTCCCACCACAGGCACTGCGCCGGCTTCGGCGTGGAGAGGGGGGGGAAGAAGGTCTTGTAGGCGGCGTTGTTGCGGTCGTTGGTGAAGGCGGTGTTCATCCGGCCGAACACCGGCCAGTAGCGGTCGTCGGCGGGATGGCCCCAGGCGTTGCCGAAGGTGTCGTTGTTGTTGGGGGCGCTGTCGGGGCCGCACGACATCCGCCGCTCGGCGAGGAACACCGTCTTCGACGTGCCGTCGGAGATGTCGCTCATGCGCTTCTGGCCGTGGGTGTTGTGCCAGTTCCAGATGTCGCCGGGAATGTTGTCGGGGCGGCCGAAGACCTGGAAGTTGCAGCCGTAGCTGCACAGCGCCACGTCGACCGGATTCTTCCACATCCAGTCGGCGGAGAAGCCGTCCTTGAAGATCGGGCCGTTGGAGCTCGAATCGTTGGGGGCGATGAGCGTCTGGACCGGGACGCTCATCGCGGCCTGCGTGGCGTTGATCGCCCCCAGACCGCTCCCCTTCCAATTGCTGATGCTCTTGGGGAGGGCCCCCTGCTCGAAGAAGGGGAGGAGGCAGAAGAAGAAGGTGCCGTCGCTGTTGGTGTAGCCGCCGGTGTAGGTCGGATTGCTCCACCAGAAGGCCACGGCCGGGGGGAGGCAGCCCATCGTGTCGTGGCCGTTGTGGACGGCCAGGCCGATCTGCTTGAGATTGTTGCTGCTCTGCGTGCGCCGGGCGGCCTCGCGCGCCGCCTGGACGGCGGGGAGCAGGAGGCCGACGAGCGTGCCGATGATGGCGATCACCACCAGCAACTCGACGAGGGTGAAGGCGCGGCGGCGGATCGGGGAGTGCGTCATGGAAGGCTCCGGCGGGGGAAACGGCGGCGGATGCTCCGTCGCCGCGCGGTCGGGGCGGAGGATTCTAGCATCGGGCGCGGAGTGGGGCGACGTCCGCGGGGCGATCCTCACCAGTAGACGTAGTGGAGGAACTTTTCCTTGTCGGCGCGGGGCAGGTCCTCGACGCAGGGGATCACCCAGCGGTTCTCCTCGGTGTCGATCATCATCTTGCCGTCGCCGCCGAACTCGATCGCCTGGCTCGATGTCCAGCGGGTGGTGAATCGCTGGCGGCCGACGTCGGTGTCGACGTCGAAGTCGAGGTAGCCGTGGGCGAGCTTCACGTCGTGGACGCGCTCGATGCGCCGGACGAGCGAACGGCGCTTGAGGCCGCAGGAGAGGACCCCGACGTCGGCGGCCGGCCAGTCGGCGAGCGACCGGATCATCCCCAGCTCGACTTCGTCGCCGGTCTCGTTCCAGCCGCGGACGGAGAGCCAGGCGTCGGGGGCGCTGGCCGGGAAGGTGCGGACGATGAACAGCCCCGCCGCGATCCGCGTGCCGTCCTCGGCAAGCTCGATCCGGTCGTGGGGGCCGATCGTGAAGCGGTGGCGCGACGGCTCGAGCCAGCGGATCGAGCCGCTGGAGGGCATCGCCGGCTCGGCGGCGGCCGCGGGGCCGGAGGCATCGGCCGGAGCCTCGGACGCTTCGGGCTTCGCGGCGGAGTCCTCGGCCAGGAGCGTGTCGACCGTCGGCGTCTTCGTGACCTGCGTCTGGATCCTCACGAGCCGCGCGTAGATGCCGTCCGCGGCGAGCAGTTCCGCGTGGGTGCCCTGCTCGGCGAGGCGGCCGCGGTCGAAGGCGAGGATCCGGTCGGCGTTCCTGAGCGTGGAGAGACGGTGGGCGATGGCGATGGTGGTCCGGCCGCGGACGAGCACGGCCAGCGCCTCCTGGATCGCCTTCTCCGCCTCGGCGTCGATGTTGCTCGTGGCCTCGTCGAGGACGAGGATCCGCGGGTCGTAAAGGAGGGTGCGGGCGATCGAGAGCCGCTGCTTCTCGCCGCCGGAGAGGCCGGCGCCGTGCTCGCCCAGGAGCGTCTCGTAGGCCAGCGGCTGGCGGCAGAGGAAGTCGTGGGCCCCGGCCGCCTTGGCCGCCTCGAGGCCCTGTTCGACGGTGGCCTGGGGGCGGCCGTAGGAGAGGTTCTTCCAGATCGTGCCCCGGAACAGGAACGAATCCTGGAACACGATCCCCAGCCGCTCGCGGAGTTGCTTGGTGGAGAGGCGGCGGATGTCGATGCCGTCGATCTCGATCGAGCCTTCCTGGGCCTCGTAGAACCGGCCGAGGAGGTTGACCATCGTCGTCTTGCCCGATCCCGAGCGGCCGACGATCCCGATCATCTCCCCCGGCGCCACCTCGAACGAGACGTCCTTGAGCACCGGCTGGTTGCGGTCGTAGCCGAAGGTCACGTTGCGGAAGCGGATCGCCCCGCGCGGGTCGGCCCAGTCGACCGGCGCCGCCGCCTCGGCGATCGACACCGGCGTGTCGAGGAGCTCGAGGACGCGCTGGCTCCCCGAGAGGAAGCTCGTCAGCCAGGTCGTGAAGTTCGACAGCGCCCCCAGCGGGGCGTAGAACATCGCCAGGTAGGCGAGGAAGGCGATCAATTGGCCGAGTGACATCTGCCCGCCGATCACGTCGCGGCCGCCGACGTACCACACGATCAGGCCGCCCAGGCCGAAGACGATCTGCATCGCCGCGGCGTAGGTGGAGTTCGTGTGCTCGACCCACAGGCGCCAGTTGGAGAGGTGGTCGCTGGCCTTGGCGAACTTCTCCCGCTCCCGCGGCTCCTGGGCGAAGGCCTTCACCACGCGGATGCCCGAGAGCATCCCCGACAGTGCCGCCATCTGCTTGCTCGACGCGTCCCACAGCCTGTAGTGGCGCGGGTAGACGTGCCGCCAGAAGACCCACGATCCGAGGATCACCAGCGGCACGGGGATGAGGGTGAAGGCGGCGAGCTTGGGATTGATCCACACGAGCATCGCCCCGACCCCGAGCAGCTGCACGATCTGGAGGAGGAAGCCCCCGGTGATCTGGTGCATGAGGCCGTGGAGGACCTCGCTGTCGTGGGCCACCCGGCTGATCATCGACCCCACCTGGTGACGGTCGTAGTAGGCGATCGACAGGTCCTGGAGCTTGTCGACCATCTCGCGGCGGAGGGTCCCGGTGAGGCCGGTGCCGATCGCCGTCGCGAGCCGACCTTTGAGCACGCCGACGATCGAGAGGAGGATCCGCGACAGCGCCAGCGCCAGCACGACGACCAGCAGCGCCGTCTTGAAATCGGGGAACGTGCCCGATCCGGGCACGGAACGGCCCTGGGCGGAGAGGATGTCGTCCACCATGAACTGCTGGAGCTTCGGCGGCACGAGTTCCGCCACGACGCCGACGAGCGTCAGGAGGCAGAGGCCGATCGCGCCGCGCGCGTGGGGCCGGAGGAGCTCGCTGACCCGCGCCAGGATCCGCCCCTTCTGCATGCAGCGCGGGCACGATTCCTCGCGCGTCGTCTTCCGCAGCCCGCAGGTCGGGCACCGCGGGGGGTCGAGCGCGTCGGCCGGCTCCTGGGGCACGGCGCCGGACTCGCCGGAGCCGGCGGCCAGGTCGATCGACCCGGCGTCGGTGCGAGGCAGGTCGCGCGCCTGTTCCAGCGCCCGGGAGACCTTGTGGAAGCGCGTCGCCAGGGCGTTTGAGTAGCGGACGAGATCGACCCAGTCGCCGTCGGCCTTCACCTGCAGCATGCCGCCGCCGACACCGGCGCTGGTGCGGACCTGCGCCACGTCGGGCCAGGGGACGACGCGGAGCACGCGTCCGGGGCTCTCGTCGGAGGGCACCGACCGGCCCGGGGGGGCGGGCTCCCTGCCGTCGGCCGCCTCGGTGACCACCGAGAGGTGGTCGGGGGTGACGAACAGCCACTCCCGCCGCGGTTCGCCGTCGAGCGACACGTCGGTGTCGACCGCCACGAGGACGGGGCGATGGTTGAGGCCGGCGGCGTCGAGGGCGTCGCGCGCGGCGGCGGGGAGCGGTCCGGTGACCACGCTCCGCGGGGGGGGATCGATCGTGGGAAGGGCGGTTGGCGAGCCGTCGGTCACCGGCGTATGCTCCCGGGGCCGTTCGAGAAGAGACGGTGGTGTCGAGTGTCCTTACCCATTCCG
>CAWUOA010000027.1:0-18368 GCA_963923225.1 uncultured Planctomycetaceae bacterium | reverse complement strand
GCAACGGCGAAAGTCGTTCGTGGGGAAAGAATCCCACCCCATCCGCCTTGTTTTCCAGGGGAATCGCGGCGAGCCCTTCTGGGGCGAGGGCCGAATGACCCGTCCAAAAAACCGGTGACATCTCCCGCCCACCGGCGCGCAGCCGGTCACTTGCCGGCGGTGGCGCGGGGCCTTCCGGGGCTGGTGCCGTCGATGGCTGAGGCCTGAGGCGGGGTAACGCCTCGATACCCGCCTCTTCGTCGCGAGAACAGCCCATGCAGGGCCGGAAGTCGGGAAACCTGAAGCCGCAGGGTACTTCGCGGAGGGTGGCCCGGCAGAGAGAGACCTCGAAGGCCGTCACCTGGACGGTGGACGTCCTGTCAGTCTCGCTCAGAATCTCAACGCATGCCTCTGGTACGGCAACTCAGACGAGAAAGGTGGCGACCCGACGAGATCTACGACTTCTTGTCGCCAGGTTCGGGAATGCCGAGATCCTGGCAGATCTTCTTCGCCAAGTGGCCCGACACCTCCCGATGCCTCGGCACGGCCGACCTCCGGTTGAGAACCGGATTGCCCCACCACGAGTGGCTCCCGCCCTCGCGCACCAGCTCGCACCCGTGATCGGTGAGATGGCGAATCAGGTCGCGGCGCTTCACGGCTGAATCGCCACTTCCTCGTACGGTTCACCTGCCGCGCTGCGGGCGTCCTCGCGATTCATCTCGATCGCCTCGTGGAGGGCGCTGCGGAGGTTGGCGAGAAGTTCCTCCCGCGTCTCACCTTGGGAGTTCACGCCGGGAACCTCTTCCACCCATCCGATCCACCACTTCCCGTCCCGCCGAATCACGGCGGTGAACTGAGGAGCACTCACGGTTCTTCTCGCTGAGCAGGGGGGGTGGTTTTGAACCCAAGAACGTGGCCCGGGTCGGCCAATTCGGCAGGGCGAAAGAGTTCGTCGGGAAGGCTACCTCCGCCGCCATCGACGACACAAGCCTGCACCGCTCTCCGAGGTCGTCCCCGATTGTCCGGTCGAGGCTTCGTGAGGGGAGTCGCCCGTAGCCACGCCGATTTGCGTCACGGCTTGCCGAGCAAGGCATGCCTTGTCGGGTGCTTGTCGTGCGACCGTTCTCGGGCAATCGACCGGCCCTCGAGGGCTGAGGTCACGGCAAACCACAGCGTGACGCCCCTTCGCAGCCCTGAAACCCGCGATCACTTCTTCGGGCCGATGAGTTCGACGAAGTTTCCGTCCGGATCGCGGACGACCGTGAGGTACATCTTTCCCGGTACGAGCGACTCCGGCAGGAGAACGGGTGACTTCGCGATCGGCTTCACCCCGAGCTTCGACAACCGCTCGAGGGCGGCGGTCGTGTCGGCGACCATGATCGTCAGGTAGCGGAAGCCCGTGTGGCTGTGGATGAACTCGTTGTCGCCCCCCCGCGGCGTCGTGCCGGCGACCGACATCAGCTTCAGCTTCGTCGCCCCCGCTCCCTCTCCGAGCGCGAGCACCTTGATCGACAGCGGCTTGTCGGCGGTGAGCCCGGCCGCCGCTCCCACCTCGGCCGGGACGTCGAAGGCCCCCACCTCGGTGAATCCGATCCCCTCGGTGTAGAAGCGGACCGACTTCGGCAGATCGGCCACCACCGTCCCCAGGTCGATCGTCACCGAGGGGAAACTCCCCGGCTCCGCGGCTGGGACGAAGGACGACACGGCGACGAGCGCGAGAACGGTGGCGAGGATCGAGCGGAGCATCGTGGGTTCCACGGGAGGAGAAAAAGGGGGGAGGAAGAGCGCGGCCCCCGGTGGCATGGCAATCCACCGGGGGCCGATACCGCATGGTTGATCCCCGTTTCCCCGTGGCGTTTCCCTGTGGCACGCGAGGGCGGGGATCGATCGATACTGCTGCCTCAGTCGAGGAAGCCGGAGAGCTCCTCGCTGCGGGCCGGGGCCTGCAGCTTCCGCACCGCCTTGGCCTCGATCTGGCGGATCCGCTCCCGCGTCACCTTGAAGATGTGGCCGACCTCCTCGAGGGTGTAGCTGTAGCCGTCGCCCAGGCCGTAACGGAGCTTGATGATCTCGCGCTCGCGGTAGGAGAGGCTCTTGAGCACCTTGGCGATCCGGTTGCGGAGCATCTCCTGCGCCGCACCGACGGCCGGATTCTCGGCGCCGGTGTCGGGAAGCAGGTCGCCGAAGTGGCTGTCCTCGCTGTTGCCCACCGGCCGGTCGAGGCTGATCGGGTAGCGGCTCATCGCCGACACCCGACGCGTCTCGTCGACCGGCGTGCCGGCCCGGGCGGCGATCTCCTCGATCGTCGGCTCGCGGCCGTACTCCTGGAGGAGCTGACGGGCCACGTTCCGCACCCGCGACATCGTCTCCACCATGTGCACCGGGATGCGGATCGTGCGGCTCTGGTCGGCCACCGCGCGGGTGATCGCCTGCCGGATCCACCAGGTGGCGTAGGTGCAGAACTTGAACCCGCGGCGGTATTCGAACTTGTCCACCGCACGCATCAAGCCGGCGTTGCCCTCCTGGATCAGGTCGAGGAAGGACAGGCCGCGGTTGCGGTACTTCTTGGCGATCGACACCACCAGGCGGAGGTTCCCCTCCGACAGGCCGCGCTTCGCCTTCTGGTACTGGGCGTAGATCTGCTTGATCTCGGCGACGCGCCGCTTGAGGCTCTTGGGCGTCTCCTGGCACGCCTTGAGGATCATGCGGTACTCGTCGACGAGCTTCTGACGCCCGGCAGGAGGCTGCTTGCTCTTCTTGTGGGCTTCGATCTTGAGCCTCAGCTCCTTGATCCGGCGGACGAAGTCCTCGAGCGTCGGGATCATGGCCTCGATCCGCTGCGTCCGCAGGCCGAGCTCCTCGACCAGTCGCACGCAGCGCTTCCGCCGACGCCCGAGACGGGCCCAGGCTTCGCGCCGCTCCGACATCTTCCGCTTCTTCGACAGCGCGATGCGGTAATCGGCCTTGTTCTGGCGGAGGAGCACTTCGAGCGTGCGCAGGTTGTGGGGCAGTCGGCCGAGGATCTGCTCCTTCTCCAGCCGGTCGGTGACGGACACCTGGACGGTGCGGTCGAAGGGGAGCTCGCCGCGATGGACGCGGGAGAGCACCTTGAAAGCCTGCTGGCAGACGTACTCGCACTCGAGGAGCTTCGCCCGGAACGCCGCCCGGGTGGTCTCGATCTGCCGGGCCAGCCAGATCTCCTGGGCACGCGTCAGCAGCGGGATCTCGCCCATCTGCGTGAGGTACATGCGCACCGGATCGTCGGACCAGTTCTCGCCCTGTTCGACGAGAACGTCCTCGGTGTCGGAGCCCGACTCCACGTCGGCCTCCGCCTCGGACTCGATCTCCCCGTCGGCGATCACGCCCGCGTCGTCGTCGGCGAGCATGTCGGCGTCGGCCTCCTCGGCGTCGACGACCTTGACGGTCAGGTCCTCGACATCCTGGGGGTTGGAGACGACGTCATCCTCGAGTTCGTCCAGCAGCGAGTCGTACAAGGCAGAGCTCCTTCGTGGAACGGATTCACCGTGCGGTGGCGATCATCAGGACGGGGCTTCCCGACCGCCGCCCGACGGCCGCATCCCCGTGGGGGCACGGAGCGACGAGCCGGAGGCATCATTCGGAAAGCCGACAGTGTGATTCAAGGGGCAGGCAAGTCCAGCCACCGGGGACCACCCCTCGGCCGAGGGCCGGGAGGGCGAAACGGGGGCCGTCTGGCGGCGGGAAGGGAACCAGGAAGCAGGGACGCGGTAGAAGGGCGAACGATCGGGGGCCCGCGGGAAACAGCCGCGATCCGGGGAGCGTGCTCCCGGCGAATCGCGATGGGGGACAATCGGGGCCGGAACGCCTGCCGCTCCGGTTCGGGCTCGACACCCGGCCGTGTGGTCGGGGGAGGGCCGTTTCCGGAGGGACTCCCTTGGTCCATCGCGCTCAATCACGAGCCGCCGATGCGGTTCCCAGGGAGGGTCCGAGAGGCAGAGGATTATGGCCCTGAGGGGGGCCGAAGGCCAGCTTTTTTTTTCTTCCCGGACGCGATTGTTCGAGGATTCGGCGGCCGAATGGTAAATATTGCCGGGGACGTTGTTTCTGAGGACCGGGAGCCGACCCGAAATGAGCGCGTATCTCCTCCCCTGCACGTGCGGCAGCGACATCCGGGTCACCACGGCCCAGGCCGGAGGCTCGGCGACTTGCCCGTCGTGCGGGCGCGAGGTCGCCGTGCCCAAGCTCCGCGATCTGGCCGCCCTCGTGAAGGCCGGTGCGGCGCCGACCGGCGCCGCCGGTGTGCAGCGCCGACCCTGGACGGCGTTCCACACGATGCTCCTGGCGGGGACGCTCATCGCCGCGGCCTGTGCCCTCTCGTCGCGCTCGTTCGTCCCGCCGGAGGTGGTGGAGATCGACCCCGACAGGATCCGGGAATCGGTTCTCCGTGCGCCGACCGACGAAGTGCTCTCCACGCTGCGGACGCAGCTGGTGTTGTCGGGGATCGACCGGCCCCCGACGGCGATCGAGGCGAAAGCGAAGGCCCGCTCGGACTTCTATTACCGTCTCCGAGACGGCCTGCTCCTCGGCTCCGCGGCCGGTGCCGCCGCGGCCGCCATCGGGGCGATCGGACTCCTCCTCCGCGGCCGGGGCGGGGCGGGGAGGGGGGCGTGAGGGCGGCGTTCATCACCGAGCCAGGACCGCCGGAATCGATCCACGTCGGTCCGATCGCCGATCCGATCCCGGGGCCGCGCGAGGTGCTCGTCCGCGTCCGCGCCTGCGCGGTCAACCCGATCGATACCTACGTCCGATCCGGCGCCGTCGCCTTTCCGCTGCCGCGCCCCTTCGTCGTCGGCTGCGATCTGGCGGGTGTCGTGGAGGCGGTGGGAAGCGAGGTGACGGCGCTGCGGCCGGGGGCGCGCGTGTGGGGTTCCAATCAGGGGCTCCTCGGCCGCCAGGGCACGTTCTCGGAACTCGCCGCCGTCGACGAGCGCTGGCTCTATCCGATCCCCGACGGGGTCGGCGACCGCGAGGCGGCCGCGGCGGCGCTGGTCTCGATCACGGCCCACCTGGGGCTCGTGACCCACGTGGCCCTGCGGCCCGGCGAGACGATCTTCGTCAACGGCGCGTCGGGCGGCGTGGGGATGGCGGTGGTGCAGGTGGCGCGGGCGCTCGGGGCGCGGGTGATCGGCACCGCCGGTACCGACACCAAGCGGCAGCGCGTCCTCGACGCGGGGGCGGAGGCGGTCTTCGACCATCGTCGCGACGATCTCGTCGCAGCGGCGCGGGCCGCGGCGCCGCAGGGGATCGACGTCTACTGGGAGACGCAGCGCGAGCCGGCGTTCGATCGGGCGGTGGCGATGCTCGCCGACGAGGGGCGGATCGTCGTCATGGCGGGCCGCGACGCGCGGCCGGCGTTCCCGGTCGGGCCGTTCTACGTCAAGGGCTGCCGGATGATCGGGTTCGCCATGTTCAAGGCCGACTGGAGGCTGCAGGCCGCCGCCGCCGCCGATCTGAACCGCTGGCTCGCGGCCGGCCGGCTCCGGATTCCGATCGACCGGGTGCTCCCGCTCGAGGAGACGCCCCGGGCCCACGCCCTCCAGGAGGCATCGACGGTGGGCCGCAGCGGGGCGCTGGCGGGAAAGATCGTCATCGAGCCCTGAGTCGCCGAGGCTCGCGCGCGGCGCCACTTTCCACGGCACGACACGGAGGACACAGTGGCCGCACCTTCGCCCGACGGCTCCTTCATCCGCCCGCTGTGCCGCCGTGCCTGGGCGCTGGCGGCGGCGGCTGCCGCCGTCGTGGGCTCGCTCGCCCCCGCCGACGACGCTCCGGGGGCTCCGCGCGAGCGGCCGCCGTCGCCGGGCGGCGTGCGCACCGGGATCTTCGGCCTCGAGGCGCGAGGCAACCGGTTCGTCTACGTCTTCGACCGCTCCGCGAGCATGGGCGAGCCTGAGGGGGAGCCGCTCGCCGCGGCGAAGCGCGAACTTCTGCGGAGCCTCGACGAACTGGGCGACGTGCAGCAGTTCTACGTCATCTTCTACAACGACCGGCTGCAGGTGTTCACGCCCCCCGGCGGCCGAGGCCGGCTCGTCTTCGCCACCGAGGAGAACCGCCGTGCCGCGGCCCGGTTCGTGGGATCGGTGCGGGCGGCGGGGGGCACGCGCCACGCGGAGGCGCTCGCCGCGGCGCTGCGACTCGAGCCGGACGCCGTCTTCCTCCTCACCGACGCCGACGCCAAGGACGACCTCACCCCGGCCGAGGTGGATCGATTGGCGCGGCTGGGGGGAGGCTCCCGGTTGATGGTGGTGCAGTTCGGAGACGGGACCCGATCGTCGCCGGGGCTCGAGGATCTCGCCGCCCGCCGCGGCGGCGCCTACCGCACGGTCACGCCGGAGGCGGCCGAGCGCTGACGCCCGGGCGGTGATCGATCGTGGCCGGTCGAAGGCCCCGCCTGAAGTGTCTGTTATCTTTGAGCGGGGGTGACGTGGCTCGCCCCGGGAGTCGAGCGCGGCCGAGGCGCTCCGGAACCGACACCTGCCGGGAGAAGACGGCGATGACGCGATCGATGGGGAGCAGCCCCCCGGGCTGCGCGCGGACGATCGGTCGGCTGCTTCGAGCGACGCTCGGAGCGCTCGTGGGACTCTTGCCGCCAGCCTCCCTCGCCGACGAGCCGGCGTCGAAGTCCGGCGACGGTGCGCCGGGTTCCGCCGCCGTCTCCCCCGCCGAAGCGCGGCCCCTGACCGGCGCCGCGACGGGCCAGCCCCGCCTCGGCAACCGGCCTCCGGCGAAGCCCCGGCAGGGTCCGGTGCCGCGGCCGGAGGACCCCGCCACGACCGTCGTCTTCGGGGTGCAGGGCACCGGCAGTCGCATCGTCTACGTGATCGACTGTTCGGCGAGCATGGCCAGCGACGGGGGGATCGCGCTCGACGCGGTCCGGCGGGAGGTGGCGGCGAGCCTCGATCATCTCCACAAGGGGAACGCGTTCGCGATCCTCTCCTACTCCAACGTGGTCGAACGGTTTCCGGGGGGCACGGGGGAGAAAGGCTTCGCGGAGTGCATCCCGGACAAAGTCCGTCGGGCGAAAGACCGTCTCGAGCGGCTCACGGCGGCCGGCAACGCGACGCACGCAAAGGCCATCCAAGAGGCGCTGGTGATGAAGCCCGACGTGGTCTTCGTGATCACCGACTCCCACGGCCGCGACGACATCGACGGCAAGGAACGCGACGCCCTCATGAGCCTCTGTGGCAAAGCCAAGATCATGGTCGCTCATCTGGCCAGCGACACCTCGCAGCGCTGCCCCAACCTCGCCGAGTTGGCCGGGAAGTCGGGCGGCCGGTACGAGGCCGTTCCTTTCGGCGGTGAGACGCCGAAGCCCGGGGCGAAGCCTGCGGCCGTGTCTTCCGGCCGGACTCCCGCCAACGGCCGACCCGCCGCCGTCGATCCGCGCTGACGACCGGACCCACCGGGCATCGATGCCGGTCAGTGGGGGCGATACCCGCGCGTGTCGGCGGTCCGTTGGCCGCGCTGCGGCTTGCGACCCGGTTGCGATTGCGGCTGCCGCTGGGCCTGGGACCGCGACGAACCGGTCGCGGCGGCGCCGTTCTTCGGCACGCCCCGCTTCACCGTCGCCGTGCCGGCCGGCTTCGCGGTCTCGGACTTCGCGGTGCCAGGCGCACCGCCGACCCAGGCGGTCGAATCTTCATCGGGAAGGGGCGGCGGGACGTCCGCTTCGAGCGACTCCGGCGACGGCACCGACAGGAACTGCACCGAGGTGGGGTGGGGCCGCGTGACGGCGCGTGGCGTCGTGCCGCCGCCGGGTGCGGCGGCGACGTCGGCCGCAGGCGCGATCGCCGGAGACGCCGTCACCGACGGAGCGTCGTTCCGGGCGGCCGGTTCGTCCGCCGCGGGCTGCGGACCGCCCGGTGTCGCGGCCACGATCGGCGTCTCGGTCGCCTGCGGGGCGGGCGATGCGGAGGACGGGGCCACCGTCGGCGTCGCGCCGGGCAGCGTGAGCGATTCGACCGGGGCCGCCGACTGCACGGCCGGCGCCGCCGCGGTCGTGGACGCGGAGGGAGTCGCCGGGGCCGCGTTGGCCGGATCGACGGTCGCCACGGAGCCCGCCGTCGGCGGCGCGATGGCGACGGGAGGGGCCGGTGTGGCGGACACGGCCGGCGCGGCGGGAGCCGGCTCGCTCCGAGCGGCGCCGTCGCGGACAGGCTCGGTCCGGGCCGTCGGCCGGGCGGCGATCGCGTCGCGTGGCGGCTTGACCGGCTGGCCCGGGTCCCACAGGTCGCGTTCCGGCGCCGCTGCCTGGAGGGCGGTCGACACCACCTCGACCGGCTTCACCGCGGCGCCATCGGCGGCCTCGGCGCGGACCAATTGCACCGCGAGGACCGGCTGCCCTTCGCGGAGCGGGTGGCGGGCGACGAGATTCTCGAGATCGTCGGTGACACGCATCGCCGCCGCCGGCACCATCGCCTTCGGCCAGTCCTTCAGGGCGACGTCCCACACCGTCACCGGGGCGCCAGCCGGCAGCGAGCGGATCGCCACCAGGATCGACTCGCTTTCCACCTGGGGACGCGACCTGGCCAGGTGGGCGTCGAGGACGTTGTTGACACCGAACGCCGCCGCGGCGCCGGCGACGAACGCCGCGCCGAAGACGGTGTAGGCCCGCGGTCGGTGCGATCGTGCGGAGGCCGTCGGCGTCGTGTGCATGGCGGGATCCGTGTGGCGGCGAGGGAGCGGATGGGGTGCCTGGCACTCCGTCCCTTCCGATCGGCATGGACGGAATCCCTTCCCCAAGCCGACCCCGATCGCAGGCCCTCCTTGCCGGCCCGCCCCAGATTGCCCGACCCGCAACCCGCCGCTCACCGGTCGGGACGGCCGTCGCGTCGGCAGGCCTGCACCCGGAGGAGGCCCACGGCCCGGGCGGCACTCGGCTCAGCGCCCGCCGGCAGGGGCCTCGGCGACGGCGGCCTCGGCCTCGCGGGAGGCATCGTCGGACGACGGCCCGGCCGGTCCGAACATCGGATCGACCCCCGGGCCCAGGGGACGCATCGCCAGCAGACGCGGCTCGGCCCGCCCCGCGTGCCGCGGACGGAACAGCGCGTCGCCGACGGTGGCGGTCTCGTCTCCCGCCGGTCCGACGAGGAGCATCCCGTCGCTCGGCACCACCGCCTCGAAGCGGAGCCCTTCGAGGACCTGACGGCGCTGGCCGGTCTCGATCTTGAAGGCGCCATCCTCGCCGATCCAGCTGCGCTCCACCGGGCCGTGGCGGATCACCGGCACCAGATCGACGCGCGTCCGGCCGTCGGCGGCCGGCCAGGCGCGGAGGACGAAATGGGGCAGGGCATCGCCGTAGGTAGCGCCGTGAAGGCCGTCGTCGTCGCGCTGCATCACCACCAGATCGGCCGCGGCCTTCAGCGACACGACCTCGCTCTCGCGGCCGGGGAGGAGTCGCAGCACGCGGCGGACCACCGGCGGCGTGGCATCGGCGCCGTTGGCCGGTGGCGGGGGCGCGGTCTCGTCGCCGGTGACCGGCGGCTCGAGGCCCGCGAGCAGTCGGTCGGGAATCCCCTCGCGGAGGATCCCCGCGCGGAGGCCGTTGGCGGCCAGCAGGCGGCGTGTCTGCCCGTCGATCGACTGCTCGTCGGCGCGCGACCAGAGCGACTCCACCTCCCCTCCGGCGTCGGGCGGACAGCGGAGGAAGAAGACCTCGACCGGCAGCGTCCGGGCCACCGGGCGGCCGCCGGGACCGCCCGCGACCGAACGCGTCGGCGCGTCGGAGACGAGGATTCCGTCGAGCGCGGGCGCCGTGAGGCAGCCGGCCGGCAGCAGCGCCGCCACGGCCATCGCCGCGAGGGACGGAAAGCGGTGCAGGAGGCGTCGCGGATCCATGCGCAGGCGCCCGGAGGGAGGCGGAACGGCCCGGGAGGGTAGGCCCGCCCCGCGGGGGCGTCAACGCCGCCGGAAGGCCTACGAAACGGCCTTCACGGCGCTGGCGAACAGCTGCAGCCCGGCCCCGGCGGCCCGGGGATCGAAGCGGCCGTTCCAGGCCGGGTGCTGGGTGGCGTCGAGGAATCGCTCCGGATGCGGCATGAGCCCGAGCACCCGGCCGCTCGTGTCGCAGACGCCGGCCACGTCGAGCGCGGAGCCGTTGGGGTTGGTGGCGTGGCCGGACATGTCGGCGGCGTAGCGGAGGACGAGTTGCCCGGCCGATTCGAGGGCGGCCAGATCGGCGTCGCTGCGGGCCACGAACCGCCCCTCGCCATGGGCCACCGGCAGATCGAACGGCTGCTCGAGCCCTTGGAGCATCACGCACTTCCCCGGCGCCGCCACCAGCCGCACCCAGCGGTCGGTGAATCGGCCGGAGGTGTTGTGGGCGAGCGTGGCCCGCGGGGCGCCCGATGCGTCGGCGACGAGCATGCCGGTCTGCATCAGCACCTGGAAGCCGTTGCAGATCCCGAGCACGAGCCCGCCGCGGTCGCGGAACCGGGCCAGCAGGTCGCCGAGGCGGGTCTTCAACTCCAGCGCGAAGATCCGTCCGCTGGCGATGTCGTCGCCGTAGGAGAAGCCGCCGGGGATGCAGAGGATCTGGTGGTCGTCGGCGAGGGACGGCTTCTCGGCCAGCGCGCGGACATGGACGCGCCTCGCGACGGCGCCGGCCCGTTCGAAGGCGTGGGCCGTCTCGTGGTCGCAGTTGGTGCCGGGGGCCCTGAGGACGAGGGCGCGGGGAGAGAGCATCGGAGGAGTCCCTTGGCGGGTGTCGGCGGGCGGATCGCGGCGGTGGAGTGGCGGGGATCGGGGCGGGTACGGGCGGGCGTCAGGCACGAGGCCCGCGCCAGGCGCGGTCGAGATCGGCGACCGCGATCCGGTCGGTGCTGTCGGAGGTGCCGGTGACGTCGAGGACCGCGGCGGCGGTGACCTCGCCGACCCACGCCCAGGGAACGTCGCCGAGGCATTCCCCGAGCCCGCCAGTGGCGCCGGCATCGATCTCGACGACGAACCGGCAGGGGCTCTCGGCGAAGGCGATCGTCAGGTCGGTGTGGCGACCCTGGCCGCCGCCGAGATGGGTCGGGACCCGGCCGAGGTCGATCGTGGCACCGAGACGGCCGCCGATCGCCATCTCCGCCAGGCCCGCCAACAGGCCGCCGTCGGAGAGATCGTGGCAGGCGAGGACGGCCCCCGAGCGGATCGCCTTGGCGACCGCGAGGAAGGTCGTGCGGCAGCCCGGGGCGTGGACTTCCGGCACCCGGCCCCCCTCGACGATGCCCAGGGCCTCGAGCTGGCTTCCGGCGAGGTCGTCGCGCGTCAGGCCGATCACCGCCAGGCGGCTCCCGGCCCGTTTCAGGTCGGGCGTGATCGCGCGGGCCACGTCGTCGATCTGGCCCATCGCCGTGGCCAGGAGCGTGGGGGGGATGGAAATCTCGCGCGGCTTCCCGTCGGCGTCGGTCCAGGCGAAGACGTTGTTGAGGCTGTCCTTGCCCGACACGAACGGCGCCACGAGATCGACCGCCACGTCGTGGCAGGCGCGGCAGGCCTCGACGAGCGTGCCGAGCGAGTCGGGGCGGCGCGTGTCCCCCCAGCAGAAGTTGTCGAGCAGTGCGATGCGGTCGGGATCGGCGCCGGCGGCGACGACGTTGGCCACCGCCTCCACGATGCCGCCGGCCGCCATCTGCCAGGGGTCGAGCGGGCCGATGCGGTGGCGGAGGCCCACCCCCAGGGCGATGCCGCGGTCGCGGCCGAGCACGCCGCGCACGACCGTGGCGTCGGCCGGTCCCTCGCCCGGGCCGAGGAGCGGCTTGACGACGCTCGCCCCCTGCACCTCGTGATCGTACTGGCGGATGATCCACTCCTTGCTCGCCACGTCGGGCGCGGCGAGCACGCGGGGCAGCACGGCCGCGGGCCCGAGTCCGTCGGCGTTCCAGCGTGCGGGCTGCCGGGGCGCCGGCCGGTGGCGCGACGCGAGGCGTGCCCGCGGGCGGCCGTCGTGGAGGAAGGTGCAGTCGAGGCTCCCGGCCGACGTGCCCGCCCACAAGAGCTCGATCCGCCCGTCGCCGGTGAAGGTGCCGATCGCCGTCGCCTCCACCCCCTCCTCGGCGGCGACGCGGGCGAGCTTCTCCCACTTGTCCGGCGGCACGGCGAGCACCATCCGCTCCTGGGCCTCGGAGATCCACACCTCCGTCGCCGAGAGCCCCTCGTATTTCAGTGGCACCTTGTCGAGATCGACGCGCGCCCCGAGTCGGGCCCCCATCTCGCCGACGGCGCTCGACAGGCCGCCAGCGCCGCAGTCGGTGATGGCGTGGAACAGCCGCTGCCGCGAGGCCTCGAGGACGAACTCCACGAGCACTTTCTCGTGGATGGCATGGCCGATCTGCACCGAGCCCCCCGACTGCGACTCGCTCTCGCTCGACAGCTCGATGCTCGAGAAGGTGGCGCCGTGGATGCCGTCGCGGCCGGTGCGTCCCCCCGCCACGACGACGAGGTCCCCCTTCTGCACGGCGGCGTCGGCCGAATTGCGGGGCATGACGCCGACGGTGCCGCAGAACACCAGCGGGTTGGCGAGGTAGCCGGGATGGAAGGCGACGGCGCCGGCGATCGTGGGAATGCCCATCCGGTTGCCGTAGTCGCGCACGCCGGCGACGACGCCGGAGAGGAGCCGGCGCGGCGGGATCACCCCCGGCGGCAGCGCGGAGGCCGGGGTGTCGGGCTCGGCGACGCAGAACACGTCGAGGTTGGCGATCGGCTTGGCCCCCAGCCCGGTGCCGAGAACGTCGCGGATCACGCCGCCGAGCCCCGTGGCCGCGCCGCCGTAGGGCTCGATCGCGGAGGGATGGTTGTGCGTCTCGACCTTGATGCAGACGTCGTGGTCGCCGTCGAAGCGCACCACGCCGGAATTGTCGCGGAACACGCTCACGCACCAGTCGCCACGGCCGAGCGCCTGGCGGATCTCGCGCGTGGCGGCGAACACCGTCTCCTTGAGGAGGTTGTCGTAACGCACCGTGCCCTGCGGGCCGTCGTGATCGACGGGGCTGCCGAGGGTCTTGTGGCAGCAGTGCTCGCTCCAGGTCTGGGCGATCGTCTCCAGCTCGATCTCGAGCGGCGCCCGACCGAGCGTGCGGAAGTGGTCGCGCACCGCGGCGAGCTCGGCCGGCGTGAGCGCCAGGCAGCGCTCGCGCGAGAGCGTGGCGAGCGCCGCGTCGTCGAGCCCCTCGAGCGGCACCTCGACCTGCGAGAAGGTCCAGGCACGGCCGCCGGCGAGGGCCCGCAGGCCCAGCGGGCCGACGACGACGTCGTGGATCGCGTCGCTGGCCAGCAGCTTCCAGGCGAGCCGGCCGGCGTCGTCGGCGGGGATCGCCGGCAGCCAGTATTTCCGCAGGCTCCGCACGGCGACGGGAGAGAGCCCGAGCAGCCGCACCGCCTCGAGCGTACTCTGCCCCGCCGGATCGGTGACGCCCGGCTTGGGGAGCACGTGGAGGGCCAGCGGCAGCGCCGCGTCGGGTGAAAGTGCCTGCGGCGCACCGTCGGCCAATTCGAAGACGACGCTCGTCTCGGTCACCGGATCGACGAGCAGCTCCGCCGCGATCCGCTCCACGTCGGCCCTGGCGAGGTCCCCTTCCACGAGCCAGCCGGTGACGCAGCGCGCCGCGCCGCAGCCGGCGATCCCCAGGTCGGCGGCGCCGGAGACGACACCGCGTGCGGCATGGTCGTCGGCGGGATTCTTCGAGAGGACGTCAACTTCCCAGAGCATCGCGGCGTTCCTTGGCCCGGCGGAGGATCTCGACGATCGCGCGGCGGTCGCCGGCGTCGAGCGCGGCGGCCAGCCGTTCGGTGACGCGCCGCACGCGGGCCAGCGTGCGGGTCACCTCGGTGGCGTTGTCGAGGAGGATGTCGGCCCACAGGTCGGGGTCGCCCGCGGCGATGCGCGTGCTGTCGCGCCATCCCCCCGCCGTGAAGCGGAGGGCGTCGGCGGGGGTGGCGGCGGCCAGCGCCGCGGCGATCAAGTGGGGGGCGTGGCTGGTGGCGGCGAGGATCCGGTCGTGCTCGCGCGGCCCCATGACGAACACCGTCGAGCCGAGGGCCGACCAGAACTCGGCCGCCTCGCGGGCATCCTTCTCGGGAGTCGCCGGTCCGGGTGTGACCACGGTGACGCGGCCGGTGAACAGCCCGCCGTCGGCGGCGCCCGGTCCGGTGCGGTGGCTGCCGGCGATGGGGTGGGCGCCGACGAACCGGCAGCGCCGCGACTTCCGCCGCCGCTCCCAGGCCGAGACGATCGACCGCTTCGTGCTCCCGGCATCGGTGAGGAGCGTGCCCCTCCGCGCCGCGGCATCCACCGCGTCGAGGAGCGACGGGATCGCCGAGACCGCCGCGGCCACCACCACGAGGTCGGCTTCGGCCACCCCGGTGGCCAGGTCGGTGGTGGTGTCGTCGACGGCGCCGCGGGCGCGGGCCTCGGCCAAGGACTTCGGCGTCCGGCCGATCCCGATCACCCTGCCTGCCAGGCCGCGGGCCTTCACCGCCAGGCCCACGGAGCCCCCGATCAGACCCACGCCGACGATCGCCACGGTGGGCCACGGGGGCGACGGCTGCCAGGGAGCCTTCATGGGGTCGAGGCGGGCAGGAGGGCGCGGCGGAGGAGCGTGGCGGGAGGGCCGGCACCGGGGCCGGGAGGCCGTTTTCTACCAGATGCCGCGGGGATGTGTTAGCGTCCGCTTCAGTGCGGGGAGAAGGCATGCCGTTCACCGTTCCGATGTCGAACAAACAGCTCGCCGACCTCCTCGGCCGACTGGCGCTCGCGCTCTCGGCGGGCATCGGCCTCCGCCGGGCCTGGAAGGGGGAGATCGACCGCGCGCCGGCCCGGTGGCGCGGCGCGATGGAGGCGGTGGGCCGCGCGCTCGACTCCGGGGAGAATCTCGCCGACGCGATGGCAGCCGCCGGCGACACCTTTCCGGCGCTGGTGCGTGGGATGGCCGAGGTCGGGGTGCGCACGGGACATGAGGCGGAGACGCTGCGCGAGCTCGCCCGCACCCTCGATCACGCGGAGCGCACGCGGCGGTCGCTCCTGGGCTCGCTCCTCTGGCCGGCGTTCCAACTCGCCGTGGCGGTCCTGGTGATCGCCTTCCTGATCGTCGTCGCCGGAGCGATCCGCGACGAACGCGGCAGCCCCGTCGACATCCTCGGCCTGGGGCTCGTCGGCTGGCCCGGGCTCGCGGCGTGGCTGTCGATCGTCGCGGCGCTGGCCATCGGGATGTTCGTCGGGGGCCGATGGGTCCTCGCCAGCTGGCGCCGCCGGGGAGTGGCACGCCATCTCGTGGGGCGCGTCCCGCTGCTCGGCGCGGCGGCGCGGGCCGGGGAGGCCGCCGCCTGGTGCCGGGCCGCGTCGCTCTCGAGCGCCGCCGGGCTCGACGCCGGCCGGCTCGTGCGCCTCTCGAACTCCGTCGCCCCCGGGCTCGCCCTCGATCCGGTCCAGGTCGAGGCGCTTCTCCGCGCGGGGGCCACGCTTGCCGACGTGCTCCGCGCGTCGGGGAGGTTCCCGGCGACGCTCGTGGAGGGGGTCGCGGTGGGTGAGCTCACCGGCTCGACCGCCGAGACGCTCGACCGGCTCGCCGGGGGATACGATGACGAGGCCCGCGCGCGCTTCGAGGCGGCGGCGCGGGGCGCCGGGTTTCTCGTCTGGGTCGGCGTTGCGGCCCTCATCACCCTGGTCATCTTCCGCATCTTCTCTTTTTACGTGGGGGCCATCCAGGCGGCCGCCGGGGGCCGATGAAACACGGGATCGCTCGGCTCGCGGGGCCGTCCGCGAGGGGTTTGGCACGCGCACTGGGGACGACGTGGAACGGTTCGCCGACTGCCGCCGACTCGCCCGGGGCCGCCTCCCGGCATGGTCTCCTGTTCTGATGGCGGCGGCGATCGTCCTCGCGCCGGCCGTCGGCGGCGCGGCGGACGAGCCTCCGGCCGGGGGCGACGCGGCCGCAGCGCCTGCGAGCGAAGACCGGCGGCCGTCGCAGCAGGAATTGATGACGTCGCGCGGATTCGTGCGGCACAAGGGGGCGTGGCGCACGAGCCAGGAGATCGCGCTTGCCGAGCGGTCGGAGCAGGCGGCGCTGGCCCGCAAGCTGTGGGGCCCGAAGCTCGAGAAACTGCGCCGCCGCCTCGACGAACCGGCCGGCGCCGCGGAGGCGGCCGAGACGCTGCGCGAGATCGCCGATCCGGCCGCCGTGCCGGCGCTGGCCGCGGCGCTGCCGCGCGAGCCGGTGCCCCAGGTGCGGGCATGGATGCTCGAGGCGCTGTCGCGGATCGGGTCGCCCGAGGCCCTCGCCGTGATCGTCCAGGCGGCGATCGACCATCCCGACGCCGACACGCGCGCCACCGCCACCGAGCGCCTCGGACGCCTGGGACCGCGTCTGGCCGAGCCGGTGCTCGTGGCGGCGCTGGCCGGCCCCGACAACGCCCGCATCAATCGGGCCGCCGAGGCGATCGGGGCCCTCGGCCTCTCCGCCGCGGTGCCCGCGCTGGTCGACGCCCTCGAGACGGAGCACGTCGTCGCGGTGTCGGACGGCAGCCAGCCTGGCCAGACGAGCGTCACCTTCGGCAACGGCGGCGGCGAGGGGCTCGCTCTCGGCGGGGGACCGAAGCGGTCGAAGGTGCGCGTCCGCAACGAGGGAGTGCTCGCGGCGCTCGAGCGGATCACCGGCCAGGAGCACCGCTGGAACGAGGCCGCCTGGCGGCAGTGGATCGGCGCCCGCGACTCCGAGGGCCCGATCGATCTGCGCCGCCGCCTTCCCGCCTCCGCCCCTCGCGGCGACGCCGAGGCCGCCGGCCCCGCCTCGCCACGCCGTTAGGCCGGGGCCTCAGGCCGCCTTGCGGCCGAAGCGCGGGAACCATTCCGGCTCGAGGACGAGCAGGGCCACCCGGTTCTCGAGGTTCGGGCGGAAGACGACCAGGAGAAGCACCGGCAGGAACCAGGCCATGAACAGGCCCCCGTCGTGGGCCTTCCAGAACTGGCACCCGAGGAGCACCGCGGCGGTGCAACTCATCAACGTGCCGAGGTTCTTGGGCGACGGCCAGATCGCCAGCGTCGCCATCATCGCCACGAAGGCGGCGAGCACCGGCAGCCGGAAGACGGCGTCGTTGGCCGGCAGGGCCCAGAAGCCCTCCAAGGTGACTTCGTTGGGAAAGATCCACCCGAACATCTGCCGGACCTGCGTGAGGAACACGCCCGAGTCGGGGAAGCGGATCCAGAGGGCGAGCACCAGGAGGCCCAGCGCCACCGCCACGCCGGTGGCGAAGCGGCGAATGCCCCGCTCCCAGTAGAAGCTGCACCACAGCGGCAGCAGGAAGACGGGGTAGTAGATGGTGCCCATCGCCAGGCCGATGAGGAGCCCGCTCGACAGCGGCCGGCGGTAGGCGGCGATGGCCCAGATCACGAGCGCCCCGGGGAGGGCGTGGTCGACCCGTGCGGTCATCAGCGCGGTGTAGGGGAGGAGGAGATAGAGCACCGCCGCGGCGACCCCCAGCCGGACGTTGCCGAAGTGCCGCCAGCCCGTGAACACCATCCCCCCGACGATCGCCAACTGCGAGAGGATCGCCATCACCCGCGCGGTCGTCTCGTTCACGCGCCGGGCATCGGCATCCGCCCGGGGCGTGCCCTGGGAGTCGGGTTCGGTGGCGACCAGTCGCTGCGTGGAGATCCGGGGGAGGAGGAAGAGGAGCGGATAGCCCGGCCCCAGGCGTTCGAGCGGATCGGCCTGGACGTTGTCCCCGGCCGGCTCGGGGCGTTTGGCGGCGGCGGCGGCGGCGTCGACGTCCGACGGATGGGGCCGGGAGGTGATGACGTTGGCCAGGAGGAAGACCAACAGCGAGATCCCCAGGAACACCAGCCCCCCGGTGGTGAGGTTCGGCTCCAGCAGCGGCCGCCTCACCATCAGCGAGTCGGCGAGCATCCGCACGAGGAACACCGCCGACACGGCGAACAGCCAGATGAAGCCGATCTGGACGTCCGACTCGCGGGCCCAGAACTTGCCGTACTCGACCGCCAGGAGGCCGGGGGCCATGAGGACCAGCCCCACCAGGTCGAGGTTCCGGATGCTCCACACGCGGTTGAACTTGAAGAACAGCGCGATGGTGAGGAGCGACGACAGGTAGAACCACGTCGTGGGATTGACGCGGTAATAGTGGAAGAGGATGTCGCTCATGCCCGGTTCCCGCACCTGCCGACGGACCGGGCCGCCTGCCCGGCCGGTCTGGCCGGTCCGATCGGCCCGCCCCCGGGGGGCGGGACTCACCGCCACAGGGTACGCCCTCCGCCGATGGCGGAAAAGGATTCCCGATTCCCCCGGGGAACGGCCCGGGCGCCGGGGAAGCCCGCCGGCGAGGGAGGGTCGGGGGCCCGCCGGGCGGGCCCCCGACCC
>CAWUOA010000026.1:0-18494 GCA_963923225.1 uncultured Planctomycetaceae bacterium | reverse complement strand
TTCCTCCCCGCCTCGTTCCAAGGGACGCGGATCGGCGACGGGTCGACCGACTTCAAGACCGCGCGGCTCGCGAACCTCGCGCCGTCAGGCTCGCCCGACGACCAGCGGCGCCTGCTCGATCTCCTCGCCCGGCGCGACCGGCGCCACGCGGAAGCCCGCCCCGGCGACGACCGCCTCGAGGCCCGGATCGCCTCCTTCGAGATGGCCTGGCGGATGCAGGCCGAGGCGCCGGCGGTGTTCGATCTCGGGCGTGAGTCGCCCGCGACCCTCGCCGCCTACGGGGTCGACGCCGATCCCACCGACGAGTTCGCCCGGCAGTGCCTCCTCGCGCGGCGCTGCCTCGAGGCGGGGGTGCGCTTCGTGCAGGTGAACTTCTCCTACCCGCGCAACTACTGGGACGCCCACGGCGACCTCCGCAACAACCACACGACCAATGCCCGGAAGGTCGATCGGCCCGTGGCGGCGCTCCTGGCCGATCTCAAGGACCGCGGCCTCTTCGACGACACGCTCGTCGTCTTCGGCACCGAGTTCGGCCGCACGCCCGCCGCCCAAGGAACGGACGGCCGCGACCACCATCCCCACGCCTTCTCGGTGTGGATGGCCGGCGGCGGGGTGAAGGGGGGCCACGTCCACGGCCGCACCGACGACTTCGGCTACTACGTGGAGGAGGGGAAAGTGACGATGCCCGACTTCCACGCCACGATCCTCTGGCTCCTCGGCCTCGATCACGAGCGTCTCACCTACCGCCACGCCGGCCGCGACCACCGCCTCACGGACGTCTCCGGCACGGTCGTCCGCGACATCCTCGCCTGACGGGCTTCCGCTCCGCCGAGGCCGTCCCCCTCCCCCACGGAGCCGCCCCATGCGCCGCCGCGACTTCCTCCGCTCCACCTCCGCCGCCGGCCTCGCCGCGACGACGCTCGCCGCCGAGGGTTCGGCCGGCCCGCCCGCGGCCTCCGTCGGCGGCGACGCCGCATCGGCGCCCGCGATCGCCGCGGCCGCTCCCGCCGTGAGCGTGCCCCGCCGGACGAGGCTTCTCGCCGATTACTCCGCGGCCGACCACCGCGACCGCCTCCGGTCCATCGCCTTCGGCACCGCCACGATCCGCGACTGCCTCCGTCGCCACCTCGTCACGAACTATCTCCCCGCCCAGGCCTGTTACAACCTCGGCGAGTACCCGGCCACCGAGCCCTGGGACCCCGGTGCCGAGGACGAGGCGGAGCTCGACCGGCTCGCGGCCCTCGGCGTCGAGGTGCTCCAGGTGTTCGACGACTGGAACGATTCGCTGCGCCTCTTCGGCGGCGACAAGTACTCGCCGGTGAACCGCGAGGGCTACGTCCGCTTCCTGGCGATGGCCCGGTCGCGCGGCTTCAAGGTGTTGACCTACGTCTCCCCCTGCTTCCTGCAGAGGACCGATCCCGATTTCGACCCGGCGTGGAGCCGGCCGGGGGACACCCTCGTCGTCGGCTACTGGAACATGGCGCGCTGCTCGCCGGCGAGCCCCGGCTGGCGGGCGTTCGTGCTCCGGAAGATCGCCCGCGTCATCGACGAGTGGGGCACCGACGGCATCTACGTCGACGGCGGCTACCTCATGAACCGGCACGCCGCCAAGCGGGCCATGCCGCCGGCTGCCGACGAGATCGCCGCCTTCACCGAGACCCCCGAGGAGGACGGCGCCTTCGCCGATCTCCTCGGCCTGATCCACGCCGACGTCAAGCGTCGCGGCGGGATCCTCAAGCTCCACGTCGACGGCGTCGACGCACCACGGACGGACCTCGTCACCTACGACTACCTGTGGGTCGGCGAGGGGGTGCAGAGCGCCGACGCGATGCGCGAGGCGGTCAAGGACCATCCGCCGTACGTCGTCCCCTGCCTCGACATGGGGTTCACGAGCCTGGAGTCGATCGACGAGCCCTACCTCCACTCGATCCCCTTCATGCAGTTCCCCGTCGCCTTCGGCGGGAGGATCTTCACCGGCGAGCGCGGCTTCGTTCCCGGCGTGGCCTACCACGACGACTTCTGGCTGAAGCGCTGCCGCGACGCCCGGGCCCTCCACCGCGAGAACCCCGCCGCCCTCCACACCTACTCCGCCTGGGACGAGGTGCCCGGGAGCCCGCGGACCCGCGAGCGCTGGGGGGAATGGCTCGCCCGCTACCGGCCACTCGTCGAGGAGGGCTCGCGCGCGTGGCTCGAGATCCGCGCGAGCGATCTCTTCGCCGCGCCGCTGCCTGCGGACGTCGTCGCGTCGGCGTTCGCCAACCGGCGGTTCCGGCTGGTCCTGGCCAATTACGGCCGTTCGCCCGCGGAGATCGCCACGGCCGCGGCCTGGCTCGGCGAGGGTGCCGCGGCGGCGCCTGCGACCCGCTTCACGATCCCCCCGCGGTCGCTCCTGTTCCTCGAGAAGCCGCTCGACGGCTGACGCGCAGGCTCCTCAGCGCGCGGCGACGGCGACGGGAGAGGGCTCGGCGGCCACCGCCGCGGGCGACCGCGTCCCGCGACGCACGAGCCAGTCGAGGGCCAGGTAGACCACGGGCGTGGTGAAGAGCGTGAGCAACTGGCTCACGATCAGGCCGCCGACGATGGCGATCCCCAGCGGCCAGCGGAGCTCGGCGCCGGGCCCCGTGCCCAGGGCCAGCGGCAGGCCCCCGAGGAGCGCGGCGAGGGTGGTCATCGTGATCGGGCGGAAGCGGAGGATGCAGGCTTCGGTGATCGCCTCCTGCGGATCGAGGCCGCGCGTCCGCTCGGCGTGGAGGGCGAAGTCGATCATCATGATGGCGTTCTTCTTGACGATGCCGATGAGGAGGATGATCCCGATCATCGACATCACGTCGAGCTGGCTCCCGGTCCACTGGAGGGCCAGGAGCGCCCCCAGGCCGGCGCTCGGCAGCGTGGAGATGATCGTCAGCGGGTGGACGACGCTCTCGTAGAGCATGCCGAGGACGATGTAGACGGTGATCACGGCGGCGAGGATCAGGAGCGGCTGGTTGGCCAGCGCCTCGCGGAACACCTGCGCGGTGCCGGAGAAGCTGCCGCGGACCGTGGCCGGCATCCCCAGCTCGGCGGTCTTCGCCTCCACCGCCTCCACCGCCTGCCCCAGCGACACCCCCGGAGCGAGGTTGAACGACACCGTGGCCGAGGGAAACAGCGCGGTGTGATTGACCAAGAGCGGGGTGTTGCCGGTGGACGAGGTGCAGAGCGATTCCAGCGGCACCTGCAGGCCGTTGCGGCCGGTGACGTGGAGGCTCTTGAGCGCGTCGGGCCCCTGGAGGAACTCCGGCGCCATCCCCATCACCACCCGGTACTGCCCGAGCGTCTTGTACATCACCGACACCTGCCGCTGGCCGAAGGCGTCGTAGAGCGCGTCGTCGATCTGCTGCGGCGAGATCCCGTACCGGGCCGCGGCGTCGCGGTCGATCGAGAGGCCCGCCTGGAGGCCGCGGTTCTGCTGGTCGGAGCGGATGTCGGCGAGCTCCGGCATGGCCCGCATGGCGCGGACGAGCTTCGGCCCCCATTCGTTCAAGTCGGCGAGGTTCTCGCCGCGGAGGGTGAACTGGTACTGCGAGCTGCTCGGCCGGCCGCCGATGCGCAGGTCCTGCACCGGCTGCATGATCATCGTCGCGCCGGTGAGGCCGGAGAGCTTGCCGCGGAGGCGGCCGATCACCTGGTCGGCCGACATCCCGTCGCGTTCCTCCTTCGGCACCAAGCTCATGAACATCCGCGCCGCGTTGGGGCTGCCGCCGGCGGCCCCGCCGGTCGACCCGGTGATCCCGGCCACGGCCGGATCCTCCTTCACCGCCAGGGAGAACTTCGTGAGCAGGCCGCTCATCGTCTGGAAGGAGGTGTCCTGGTCGGCGTCGAGGGTGCCGGTGATGCGGCCGGTGTCCTGCTGCGGAAAGAAGCCCTTGGGGACGACGACGTACATCCACACCGTCAGCGCCATCGTCGCCAGGTTCACCGCCATCGTGATCCGCGGATGCCGCATCACGACCCGCAGCATGGCGGCGTAGCCGCGCGTCACGCCGTCGAGGGCGCGCTCCACGAGCCGGTCGAGGAGCGGACGGCGGCCCCGGCCCGGAGGCACGAGCAGCCAGGCGCACATCATCGGCGTGGTGGTCAGCGACACCACCATCGACACCCCGATCGCCACCGAGAGCGTCACGGCGAACTCGCGGAACAGCCGCCCCACGATCCCGCCCATGAGGAGGATCGGGATGAACACCGCCACCAGCGACACCGAGATCGAGAGCACCGTGAAGCCGATCTCGCGGGCGCCGAGGATCGCGGCCTGGAAGGGACGCATCCCCTCCTCGCGGTGGCGGGCGATGTTCTCGAGGACCACGATCGCGTCGTCGACGACGAATCCGGTGGCGATCGTGAGCGCCATCAGCGAGAGGTTGTCGAGGCTGTATCCCAGGGCGTGCATGGCGGCGAAGGTCCCCACCAGCGACACCGGAACCACCACCGCCGGGATGAGCGTGGCCCGCCAGTCGCGCAGGAACAGGAACACCACCCCGACCACCAGCCCCACCGAGAGCAGGAGCGTGTGCTGCACGTCGGCGATGCTCGCCCGGATCGTGGCCGTGCGGTCCATCGCCAGGTCGAGCCGCATCCCGGCGGGGATCTGGGCGCGGAGCTGGGGCAGGACCTCGAGGACGTTGTCGACGGTGCGGATGATGTTGGCGGCCGGCTGCCGGTAGACGATGACCATGATCGTCGGCATGCCGTTGTAGACCCCGGCCACGCGCACGTCCTCGACGGAGTCGGTGACGACGGCGACGTCGCCGAGCCGGATCGGGCTGCCGCGCTTCCAGGCGACGACGAGCTCGCGGTACTCGGCGGCGGTGAACAGCTGGTCGGTGGTGGCGATCGACCACGTGGTGACGCCGTCGTCGATCGAGCCCTTGGGCCGGTTGGCGTTGGCCTGCTGGAGGCAGGTGCGGACGTCGTCGAGGCCGAGGTCGTAGCGTTCGAGGACGAGCGGATTGACGCTCACGCGCACCGCCGGCGCCGAGCCTCCGCTCACCACCACCTGCCCCACGCCCGGCACCTGGGAGAGCTTCTGCTGGATCCGCGTGCTGGCCACGTCCTGGAGGCGGGGCTTGTCGTGGAGGTCGCTGGTCATCGCCAGGATCAGGATCGGCGCGTCGGCCGGGTTCACCTTCCGCACGTCGGGATTGCGGGGGAGGTTCGAGGGGAGGCGGCCGCGCGCGGCGTTGATCGCCGCCTGCACGTCGCGCGTCGCCGCGTCGATGTTGCGGTCGAGATCGAACTGGAGCGTGACGGAGGTCTGGCCGAGCGTGCTCTGGGAGGTCATCTCCGTGACGCCGGCGATCTGGCCGAACTGACGCTCCAGCGGCGCGGCCACCGCGGAGGCCATGGTTTCGGCGCTCGCCCCCGGCAGCCCCGCCCCGACGTTGATCGTCGGGTATTCCACCTGCGGCAGCGGCGACACCGGCAGGAGGAAATAGCAGATGCCGCCGACGAGCGTGATGGCCAGGGAGAGGAGCGTCGTCCCCACCGGGCGGCGGATGAACCATTCCGAGAGGCTCATGCGCGGGCCTCCGAGACGGCCGCCGCGGCGCCGTCGTCGGCTTCGGGGGTTCGGTCCCCGGCCGGCTCCTTCCGGCGGCCTCCGAGGAGCCGCGCCGCCTCCTCGAACCAGAGGTAGATCACGGGGGTCGTGTAGAGGGTGAGCAGCTGCGAGAGGACGAGCCCACCGATGATCGTGATCCCCAGCGGCCGGCGCAGCTCCGATCCCACGCCCGATCCCAGCGCCAGCGGCACCGCCCCCAGGAGCGCCGCCATCGTCGTCATCATGATCGGCCGGAAGCGGAGGAGGCAGGCGGTGCGGATCGCCTCGAGCGGCCCGACGCGGCGGCCGTCGATCCCGCCGCGGTCGGCCGCCACGGCGAAGTCGATCATCATGATGGCGTTCTTCTTCACGATGCCGATGAGGAGGATGATGCCGATCAGTGCGATCACCGAGAGGTCGATGCGGCACCAGTCGAGGGCCAACAGCGCCCCCACGCCGGCGCTGGGGAGCGTGGAGAGGATCGTCACCGGGTGGATCGTGCTCTCGTAGAGCACGCCGAGGACGATGTACACCGTGACGATCGCCGCCAGGATCAGCAGGGCCTGGTTGGCAAGCGAACTGCGGAACGCCGCGGCCGTTCCCTGGAAGGCGGTCTGGATCCCCGCCGGGAGGCCGATCTCGCGCCGCGCCTCCTCGATCGCCTCGACCGCCTGGCCCAGGGCCACGCCCGGGGCGAGGTTGAAGGAGACGGTGACCACCGGGAACTGCCCCTGGTGATTCACCGCGAGCGGCGCCGACCGCTCCTCGAGGCGGGTCACCGCGCCCAGCGGCACCCGCGCCGCCCCCGGCTGCCCGGCCGCACCGCCGCCGGAGCCCGGGCCGGCACCCGACATGCCGGCGCCGGAGCGGACGTACATCTGGGCCATGTCCTCCGGCGAATCCCGGAACCGGGGCGCGACCTCGAGGACCACGCGGTACTGGTTGAGCTGCGTGAAGAGCATCGAGATCTGCCGCTGGCCGAAGGCGTCGTAGAGGGCGTCGTCGATCATCTGCGGCGTGATGCCGAGCCTCGAGGCGCTGTCGCGGTCGATCACCAGCCGCGCCTCGCGGCCGGCCGACTGCTGGTCGCTCGCCACGTCGGCCAGCTGCGGCAGCTCCGCGAGCCGCGCCACGAGCTTCGGCGCCCAGGCGGCGAGCTCGTCGGCGTCGGGCGACTCGAGGCTGTACTGGTACTGCGTGCGGCTGACGCGCGTCTCCACGGAGAGGTCCTGGACCGGCTGCATGAACAGCTCGATCCCGTCCACCGCGGCGAGCGCGGCGTGCAGACGCCGGATCACCTCCGAGGCGCTCGAGTCACGGTCCTCGAGCGGCACGAGGTTGATCTGGATCCGGCCGCTGTTGAGCGTGGTGTTGGTGCCGTCGATGCCGATGAAGCTCGACAGGCTCTCCACCGCCGGGTCGGCGAGGATCACCCGGTTGAGCGCCTCCTGCCGCTCGCGCATCGCCTCGAAGGAGACGCTCTGCGGGGCCTCGGAGATCCCCAGGATCACGCCGGTGTCCTGCACCGGAAAGAATCCCTTGGGGGCGGCCTCGTAGAGGGCCCAGGTGGCCCACAGCGTGGCGGCGAAGACGAGCATCGTCGCCACCTGGTGGCGGAGGACGACGTCGAGCGAGGCGGCGTAGAGCCGGGTGAGGAGGTCGAACAGCGGGCTCGAGGCGTGCCCCTTGCCATGCCCCTCACGCCCCCGCCCCGAGAGGAGCACGGCGCACATCATCGGCGTGAGCGTCAGCGACACCACCGCCGACACCAGGATCGTCACCGAGAGCGTGACGGCGAACTCGCGGAACAGCCGCCCCACCACGTCCCCCATGAAGAGCAGCGGGATGAGGACGGCGATCAGCGACACCGAGAGGCTGACGATCGTGAAGCCGATCTCCTTCGAGCCCTCGAGCGCCGCCTCGAGCGGGCTCTTTCCCTCCTCCACGTAGCGGACGATGTTCTCGATCATCACGATCGCGTCGTCGACGACGAAGCCGGTGGAGATCGTCAGCGCCATCAGCGTCAGGTTGTTGAGGCTGTACCCCAGGGCGTGCATCACCGCGAAGGTGCCGACGATCGACAGCGGCACCGCGACGCTGGGGATGATCGTGGCGGTGACGTCGCGGAGGAAGAGGAAGATGATGAACACCACCAGGGCGATGGTGAGGAGGAGCTCGTGCTGCACCCCCTCGATGCTCGCCCGGATCGTGAGCGTGCGGTCGGTGAGGACGTGGAGATCGACCGACGCCGGCAGCGTGGCGCGCAGCTGCGGCAGGATCGCCTTCACCGCGTCGACCACCTCGATGATGTTCGCGCCGGGCTGCCGCTGGATGTTGACGATCACCGCGGGACGGTCGTTCATCCAGGCCGCCTGGCGCACGTTCTCGGCGCCGTCGATCACGTCGGCGACGTCGGCCAGACGGATCACCGAGCCGTTGCGGTAGCCGATGACCAGCTCCCGGAACTGCTCGGCCGAGAGGAGCTGGTCGTTGGCGGCGATGGTGAAGGCCTGGCGGCGGCCGTCGAAGCTCCCCTTGGCCTGGTTGACGCTCGCCTGGACGAGCGTCGCCCGGAGGTCCTCGAGATTCATCCCCAGGCTCGACAGCGCCGCGGGATTGACCTGGACGCGGATCGCCGGCTTCTGCCCCCCGGAGATCCCCACCATGCCGACGCCGGAGAGCTGCGCGATCTTCTGCGCGAGGCGCGTGTCGGCGAGGTCCTGGACGCGCGTCAGCGGAAGCGTGTCGCTGGTCAGCGCGAGGGTGAGGATCGGCGTGTCGGCGGGATTGGTCTTGGTGTAGATCGGCGGATTGGGGAGGTCGCGAGGAAGGACCGACGAGGCGGCGTTGATCGCCGCCTGCACCTGTTGCGTGGCCACGTCGATGTCGAGGGCCAGGTCGAAGCGCAGCGTGATGCAGGAGCACCCCTCGGAGCTCGTGGACGTCATCTGCGTCAGCCCCGGCACCTGGCCGAACTGGCGCTCGAGCGGCGAGGTGACGCTCGAGGCCATCACCTCCGGGCTCGCCCCGGGATAGAAGGTGAGGACCTGGATCGTGGGGTAGTCGACCTGCGGCAGCGCCGACACCGGCAGCTGCCGGTAGGCGACCAGGCCGGCGAGCACGATCGCCACCATCAGGAGGCTCGTGGCCACCGGCCGGAGGATGAAGGGCCGGGAGAGATTCATCGGCTCCCCCGTCAGTGCGCCGGCGCCGCGGGCCGGGGACTCCCGGAGCCCGTCGCCCCGGCCGGGGCCCTGCCGTCGCCGGCACCCCCTTCGGCCCGCGCTGGCGGCCCCGAGGGCGCCGCGCCGGGGCCGGGCGGGGCCGCGGCGCTTCCGGCGCCGGGGGCCTTCAGTCCCTTGACGGAGACTTTCGCCGCGGGGGCGAGCTTGTCGATCCCGTCGGTGACGACGAGCTCACCCGGCTCGAGGCCGCTGGTCACCGCCGCCACGTCCCCCTGCACGGGCCCGGGCTGCACGTCGCGGAGGGCCACGGTCGAATCGGGCTGCACCACCCACACGAAGCTCCGCTCGGGCCCCCGCTGCAGCGCCGCCAGCGGCACGAGCGTGGCGCCGTGGAGGGTCTCCACCAGCAGCCGTGCGTTGACGAACTGGTTCGGGAAGAGGGTGCCGTCGTCATTGGGGAACACCGCCTTGAGCTTCACCGTGCCGGTGGCGGGATCGACCTGATTGTCGATCGCGGCGAGCTCCCCGCTCGCCAGGCGCACCTGGAAGTCACGGTTGAACGCCTCCACCGGGAGCGAGCCCGCCGCGGCGAGGGCCCTCTGCACCCGGATGACCTCGTCCTGCGGGATCGTGAAGGTGACGGTGATCGGCCGCACCGCCGCGATCACCGCCAGCCCCGCCGGGTCGCCGGAACGGACGATGTTGCCCGCGTCGACGAGGCGCAGGCCGATGCGGCCGGAGATCGGCGCCTCGATGCGGCAGTAGTCGAGCTGGAGGCGGGCGTTGTCGATGAGGCCCTTGTCGATCTGCGTCGCCGCCTCGGCCTGGCGCACCAGCGCCCCCTGGGCGTCGATCTGCTGCTGCGTCGCCTGGCGCAGGTCGGCGAGCGTCTCGTAACGCTCGAGGTCGAGCTCGGCCGCGCGGAGCGCCGCCTCGTCGCGGGCCAGTTGCGCCTCGGCCTGCCGCAACTGCACCTCGTAGGGGCGGGAGTCGATCACGGCGAGCAGGTCCCCCGCCTCGACCGGCTGCCCTTCGGTGAAGGCCACCTCCACCAGTTCCCCGTCGACCCGGCTTTTCACCGTGACGGTGTTGCTCGCCACCACCGTACCGAGGCCGTTGAGGTGGAGATCCATGTCCCCCTGCCGGGCCTCGACGGCGGTCACCGGGACGATCCGCGGCGGCGGCGCCTTGGGGGCCGGCGGCTTGTGGGCCACCAGGTCGCCCGCCTTGCCGAGGAGCTCCCTGGCACGCTCGGCCAGGGCGGGATCGCGCCAGATCGCCGCGCCCGCCGCACCGAGGAGGAGCAGGAGGAGCCACGGCCCGATCCGCGTGCGGCGCGGCCGCGCACGCGCGGCGTCGGTGCCTGTGGTGGAAGGTTCCCCGGTCATGCGCACGATCCTACCCTATTTCCCCCGTGGTCCTGGGGCCGGTTCACGCGCGGCGGTGGGCCCGGTGCGGGCCGTCGCCGCGCTCACGGCCGTTATGATCGGCCCCTTCGGTGCGACCATGTCGGGCACTGACACCGATCCGCCGCCCCGCTCCGCCGCCCCACCGTGCCCAGCCCCCTCGAACCCCGCATGCCGCACGCGTCGCTCCCGGCCCGCCGTTTCACGCTCGTCGCCGTCGCGATCCTCGGCGGCCTCCTGTCCGGCCTCGCCGCGACGGGAGTCGAGATCGTGTCCACCGCAGAGGGGGTGGCGGTGGAGAGCGCCACGCAGCGCTGGCACGCCCGCCGCGACGCCGACGGCACGTGGCGGCTGCGGAGCGAGGTCCGCCTCCCTGAATCGGAGGGGGCGGGATGGCGCGGCCTCTTCGACGCCGGCCTGCCGCTGGTGACGGGGGCCGACTTCGATCTCGTCGCCGACGGGGCGACGGCCGAACGTGTCGGGCCGGGACGAGTCCGCCTCCGCCTCTCCGGGAAGGAACGATCCCATCGCTTCGGTTGGGAGGCGTCGGTCGATCTCGACGACTCGACGACGCTCGCGCGGCTGCGCGTCGACTGCCGTCTCGAGGAGGCGCTCGTGCTCCGGGGACTCGAGCCCCAGTTCGCCCTCTGGTGCGACCGCCCCGCGGTGGCGATGCGGCTCGACCAGGGCACGGCGAGCATCGACGCCGGGTCCGCCGATGCCCGCCCCGGCAACGCCTTCCCCGCCGCCTGGTTCTGGGACGACGGCGTCGAGGCGGCGCTGTTCGTGACCGGCGAGTCGCTCGACTGGATGTCGCCGCGGAACCTCTATCGCTTCCGCGACTGCCGCGTGGCCGTCATCGACGACGCCGCCGCCGGCCGCACGGGCCTCGGCCTCCGCGTCGTGTCGCGGAACTTCCACGAGCTCGCCGCCGGCGACGTGTCGTGGGAGGCCTGGATCGACGCGGCCGCCTGCCCGCCGCCGTCGCGGGGCGAGGCGTCGTCACGGCTCCTCCGCCGCTTCGCCCCCCTCCATCCCGCATCCGCCGAGCCGCTCGTCGACCGACTCACGGGCGAACCCGCGTCGTGGGACACGATCGCCGCCGGCGTCGACGACGACCTGCGCCGGCGCGGGATCGTGTGGGACGAGATCGTTCTGCCGGCCGGGGCCTCCTGGACCGACGGCCCGCTCTTTCCGGAGGACGAAGTCGAACGCTTCCCGGTGGCCACCGACTACGCGCTCGAGTCGGCCTGCGACCCGGCCCGTGACCGGGCGGCCGTCACCGACGGCTGGGACTTCACCACCTGCCACGCCGGGCTCGGCCTGTGGCTCGTCCACGATCGACTCCTTCCCGACGCCGACCGTCGTCGCTTCCTCGACGACAAGCTCCGGGGCCTGCGGCTGTTCTACGACCCCGACACCGGCCTCATCCGCCACGGCACGCGTCTGCCCGCCCACGTCGGCGACAAGGAGATGGCCTGGCAGAGCCTCATGAACGCGATCGAGACGGCGCGGATCTGGCGGATGGAAGCGCCGAAAGGCCGCGATCCGGCGATCGGCGGCATGGCGCTGCTCGGCACCGACGGGCTCGTCGATCTCGCGACGCGAAGCGCCCACCTCCTCCCCCAGTGGTACGACGCCGCCACGAAGGAACCGCTGCCGCAGGCCGACCAGCCCGATCTCGGCGTCGTCCACGAACCGTGGCAGCTCGGCAGCTACGCCTGGCTCCTCACCGAGGCCGCCGCGATCGACGGCGATCCCGCCCGGCTCGCCGAGGCGCGGACCGCGCTCGATCGGCTCTTCGCGCCGCTGGCCTGGCGCGTCAGCAACGCCCGCTACGACGCCACCTACGACGACCCGGTCGACTGGCCGGTCACCGAGATCTTCGGAAGCGCCTGGGGCGTCGCCGCCTGCTGCCGCCTGGAGACCATTCTCGGCGACGAGTCCTTCGGCGATCGTGGCGACGCGTTCCTCGACTCGCTCCTCCGCCAGACTGCCTGGTACGAAAGCGCCCTGCGCGACGATCCGCGCGACCGCGCCGTGCGGAACGCCGGGCTGTTCCGCAACCATGCCGGGGCTTTCACGGGGTCCCCCTGGGAGAACGCCGAGGCGGCGCTCGCGCTCTCCGTGCGGCTCCGCGCCGATCTCCTCGCCGGCCGCCCGCCGCGCGAGCCGCTCCTCGAGCTCTGCAATCTCGCCCGCATCAACGCCGCCACGTTCTTCCCGCGCTGCTGCCCGCCGGAGGCCCTCGCCTGTCCGCGGCTCGCCGATCACCCCTGCGCGTCGCTACCGATCGAGGACGCGTACACGTCCGAGCATGGCGGGCTCCACGGCGGGATGGGCCTGGCCGCGTACATGGCCGGGTCCGCCTTCGCCTGGGACCTCCTCTTCGAGGCACTCGCGGTCGCCGACGACAGGGGCGTGATGGTGATGAACCTCGACGCCATCGAGGGGGCCGAGGACTCGCTCGAAGGGTTCACCCGGCACTTCCTCGTCCACGATCCGCGCGGCGCCCCCTCGCGGCCGCGGATCCTCTTCCGCCATCTGCCCCCCGGCCGCTACCGGCTCTCGATCGACGGCGTCGCCGCGGGCGAACACTCGGCCGACGCGCTCGCGGCGGGGGTGCCGGTCGACATCGGGGCGGACGGCCGCCGGCTCGTCGCGATCGAGGCGCTCGGCGTCGAGGATGCCCGCGCGGTCCACGAGACGCGTCGTCGCGAGGCGAACCGACTCGCCACCGAATGGGCCTCGCTCCATCGCGATCTCCGCCGCGACGGCTGGTCGCCGGCGCTCGAAGCCCGGCGCGACGCATGGCGGGCCGCCCGCGATCGGCTCCGTGCCGCGTCGACCGGGCAGGAGCGATGACCGGCGGGGGCGGCGGACGAGACCCCATGCCTCAGGGACCGGCTCAGGGAGCGGCCCGCTTCGCCCCGCGCCGCCGCCAGGGGCCCGCCGGCTCGTCGCGCCGCGTGGCCCACCGCGCCAGGAACTCCGCCGCCTCCTCCTCGAACTCCCGCGGCTCGGCGCCGAAGGCCTCGACGAACGCGCGGCGGCGGTGCTGCGGACCGTCGGGCGAGAGCGGGGGCTTGGCCGCGATGCCGGCCATGTACCGGGCGTACTGCTCGGGCCGGCTCCGGGCGAGGAACGCCGTCAGGGCCCAGGCGCGCGCGTAGGCCATCGGCATCTTCTCGACGTCGCGGAAGGGCGCGTCGTCGACGACGATCGTGTCGAAGTCCCCTTCGCCCTGCCCCGAGAGGAAGCGGTCGAGGAGCGGCTTGTTGATCTCGCCGATCTCCTTCCAGCCGCGTTCGCAGTAGGTGGCCATTCCCTCGGCCACCCACACCGGCACCGGCGCCATCCGCCGGTGGAGGCCGCTGTTGAAGGCCATCTGGTGGGTCGCCTCGTGCACGAGGGTCGAGACGAGCCCCGCCGCTTCGGGACGGGAGAGGATCTGGAGGCCGGCGCGCGCGGCCGAGTTGGCGGGAATCCGCGCGAGCGACTCGCTCCGCGTGAGGTCGAAGGTGGTGATGCGGTTGGAACGGGTGTCGTAGTAGCCCCCCACGCGCCCCTTGGCGGCCCCCAGATCGGCCGCGGCGAACGTCTCGTAGCGTGCGCGGTCGGCGAAGATCACCACCACCAGCGGCTCCTCGGGGGCCCGGATCTCCAACCCCGCCTTCTCCCAATGGGCGAGAAACGCCGCATGGAGCCGCTCGAAGAGCGCGGCACACCACTCCGCGTAGGGCCGCGGCGTGTCGTGGCAGACGACGTAATGCTCCGTGACGAGAAACGTGAACCCCGCGGGGAGCTCGCGGACGATCCGCCGGCCGAGCGCCTTCGGGTCGGCGAGCGCGTTCGGCTCGGCGAGCGTCCGCCGCGACCGCACGCTCCCCGGCTTCACGACCTCGAGCCGCTGGTCGTCGAGTTCCAGGAGCATTCCGCCGTCGGCCGCCTTGGCGACGACCCTCCCCTCGAGCGTCCGCTCCCCGTCCGGCGCCGCCACCTCGACGGCGACCCGCTGCGGCCGCGGCTCGGCGGCGATCGCCGCGGGCAGGGCGACGACCGCCGCGAAGGCGACGAGTCGCAGTGCGGCCGTGACGGCGGGAGTCGCGACTCGGCGAGGGGGCATGGGAGCGACCAGCACGCCAGGACAGGGGTGAACGCGCGCCGCGTTCCGACGATCCCATGCGACCATGCCGCCGTCCGGAAGGAAAGGGGCCGGTCGCCGGCGCCCCTCCGGCGCGATACGCTCCCCCCATGAGTCCTCCCCTCACGCTCGCCACCCGGCCGCTCCTGCGCCTCCTGTTTTGCTGCGCGATCTACCTGGCGCAGGGGATCCCCTACGGCTTCGTGACCGTGGCGCTCGCCGCGTGGCTCGCCGGCCCCGAAGGGGCGGGCACGGAGGCGGTGGGGACGGTGATCGCCCTGGCGGTGCTCCCCTGGAGCTTCAAGTGGGCCTGGGGGCCGGTCGTCGACTCGGGGCTCTTCGCGTCGCTCGGCCGGAGGCGCCCCTGGCTCCTCCTCGCCCAGGCGATGATGGTGGCCACGGGCCTGCTCCTCGCGCTTTCAGGCGGCGACACCGCGGCCCTCGGCCGGCTCGTCCTCCTCCACAACGTCTTCGTCGGCCTCCAGGACGTGGCGATCGACGCGCTGGCCGTCGACATGCTCGAGGGGAGGCAGCGCGAGCGCGCCAGCGGCATGATGTTCGGCGCGGCTTACGCCGGCACGATCCTCGGCGGCGCGGGGCTGGGGCTCGTGATGGCCCGCCATGGCCTCACCGCCGCGGTGGTCGTGATGGCGGCGATCCAGTCGGCGATGTTCTGCGTCGTGCTCCTGGTGCGCGAGCGGCCCGGCGACCGAATCCTCCCCGGCTTCGCCCACGAGCGCCCGGTCGCGCGGCCGGCTTTGGCGCCCGTGCGTTTGCTCGGCGGGCTCGCCGTCGCCATGGTCCGGCCGGCGGCGCTGCGGACGGGCGTCGGGGCGGTGATGCTCAAGGTGCTCCCCGCGATGCTCTACGTGATCATGACGGTGCGGCTGTTCGAGGATCTCGGCTGGAGCGAAGCCCGCTTCGCCGAGGTCAGCGGGGGATTCGGCAATCTCGTCGGCTTCCTCGCGGCGGTGGCCGCCGGCTTCCTCGCCGCGGCGGCGGGCCCGAAGACCGTGCTCGTGGCCGCCAACAGCATCCTCGCCGCCTCCTGGATCCTCCTGGCGGCCGTCCCTTCGACATGGGAGCACGAGATGACGATCTGGCTCTGGTTCGGGATCCACGAGGGATGCCTGGCGCTGGTGTCGGTGTCGCTCTTCGCCCTCTTCATGCGCGTCTCGACGCCGGCGGTGGCGGCGACGCAGTTCACCGCGTCGATGGCGCTGATGAATCTCGCCACCAGCTTCGGCTCCTGGCTCTCCGGCCCCGTGAGCGGCTGGCTCGACGCGCCGACGGCGTTCCTCGTGGCCGGGCTCCTGCAGCCGCTCGGCGCGATCCTCGTCGCCGACGCGCGCGACGACGGCTCGCCGCGTCCGGACGAGACGCCCGCGGGCCCGCCCCCGGCCGGCACGGTCGAAGCGGTGCCGCCGCCCGGCGCGGTCCTCGCGACGGCGCGTCTCCGTGCGCGGACGGCGCTTGTCGTCACGGCACCCGCGGTGATCGTGCTCGCCTGGCCCGTGCCCCCCGCGCGCGCCGCCGGGCCGGACGCGCTCGAATGGCGCGAGGGGGCGCGGCGGGCCGAGCGTGAGAGCCTCGAGCGGCTCGCGTGGCGCGACAACCTCGACACCGAATGGTTCCTCGAACACGTCCCCCACTTCGAATGCGCCGACGCCGACATCGAGACCACCTGGTGGTACCGGCAGGAGCTCCTCACCAAGCACCTCACCTACGGCTCCCCCGACACCGGCTGGGTGTTCACCGAGTTCCTCGACCGCCCCTCCTGGTCGGGCCGCTACGGCGCGATCTCCTGCCCCGCCGGCCATCAGATCGCCGAGGCCCGCTGGCTCCGCTCGCCGCGGATCGCGCGCGACTACGTGCGGTACTGGGTGAACACCCCCGGCGCCCAGCCGCGGAACTATTCCAACTGGCTCGCCGACGCGACGTGGGGGCTGCACCTGGTCCATCCGGCGAGGCGCTTTCTCGGTGCCGAAGGCGCCGCGGCCGCCGACGACGTCTTCCCGCTCGACGTCCGGGCGGGCCTCGAGGCGAACGAGCGCGGCTGGGACGAGCGCCACCTCGTACCCGCCACCGGCCTCCACTGGCAGACCGGCCACGACGACGGCATGGAGTTCAACATCTCGAGCCGCCAGACGACCGACATCCTCCGCGGCGCCCCCTCCTACCGGCCGAGCTTCCTCGCCTACCGCTTCGCCGAGCGGCGGGCCCTCGAGCGACTGGCGGCGCTCGCCGGCGACGACGCGGCCGCCACGGCGCACCGGGAGCGCGCCGAGGAGATCCGCGATCGCACCGAGAAGCTCCTCTGGGACGACCGCCGCGAGTTCTTTCTCGCCGCCTTCCGCGACGACGAGACCGCCGACGGCCACACCGTCCGCGCCGGGAGCCGGATCTACGACACGGGCCGGTTCGCCGGATCGCCCCACGGCCGGGAGCTGATCGGCTACGTCCCCTGGCAGTTCGACATGCCGTCGCGCGGGAGGGGCTACGAGCGGGCCTGGAAGTTCCTCGCCGATCCCGCCTTCTTCCAGGCCCCCTTCGGCCCCTCCACCGTCGAGCGGCACGATCCGATGTTCCTCCTCCAGCCCCACTGCTGCTGGTGGAGCGGCCAGAGCTGGCCCTACGCGACCTCGCAGACCCTCTCGGCGCTCGCCCGCGTGCTCCAGGAACGCTCCCCCGGCTTCGGCAACACCGGCGACGACCTGCAATCGTTCGTCACGGCCGACGACTACGTCCGGCATCTGGCCACCTTCGCCCGCAGCCACCGCAAGGGGGGCCGGCCGTACCTCGCCGAGGCCCTCCATCCCGACAGCGGCAGCTTCGAAGGCCACGACGCCTTCAACCACAGCGAGCACTACTTCCACTCCTCCTACTGCGATCAGGTGATCACGGGCTTGGTCGGCCTCGTGCCACGTGCCGACGACACGGTCGAGATCCGCCCGCTGTTCCCGGAGTCGTGGAGCCATCTGCGCCTCGACCGGGTCGTCTACCGTGGCCGCGAGATCGCCGTCGTGTGGGACAAGACCGGTTCGCGCTACGGCCTCGGGGCCGGCCTCCATCTCCTCGCCGACGGCCGAGTGCTCGCCTCGTCGCCGCACGTCGGAAAGCTCGTGGCCGCGCTTCCGCCGCCAGCCGATCCGGGCCTCGCCGACGAGGGGCTGCGGCCGGGCCTCGTCCCCGAGCGCGTGAACCTCGCCGTCAACAACGACGGCACCTACTTTCCGCGCGTGCTGGCCTCCTCCACCGCCCCCGGCACCACTCCAGAGCGCCTCGTCGACGGCGTCGCCTGGTATCTGCGTTCCCCGCCGAACCGCTGGGAGAGCGCGGTGGCCGGGGAGCCGGCGACGATCGTCGTCGAGTTCGGCACGCCGCGCCGCATCGACGAGATCCGACTCGCCGTCCTCGACGATGCTCCAGCGATCCTCGTCGGCACCGCCGACGCCGCGGTGCCCGGCCGAGACGAGCATCCCTCCGACGTGCGGGCCCCGGAGTCGATCCGCGTCGAATCGCGCGAGGGGGATTCGTGGGTCGAGATCGACGTCCGCTCCCGCCTGCCGGAGAGCCCCGCGGGCCACCGTGCCAACCGGATCGCCTTCGCGCCGCGCGAGGTGACGGCGCTTCGCGTGACGCTCCTCCCGCAGCAAGCCGCGCGGGTGGGCCTCGCCGAGATCGAGTGCTGGGGCGATGCCGTCCGGCCGGTGTCCCCCGCGCCGCCACCGAAGGGGAACCTGGCCCTCAATCCCGGCGGCAAGGACGCACCCGAGTTCCCCAAGGCCCGTGCCTCGCACACCTCCCGGTACGACGCAGTGGAACGGGCGATCGACGGCGTCGTCTCCTTCGCCGTGAACCCCAACAACCGCTGGACCGCCTACGAGTCGCCGAACACCACCGACTGGCTGGAGATCGACTTCGGGAAGCCTGAACGCTCGAGCCGGGTGGAACTGGCCCTCTACGACGACCGCGGCGGCGTCCAACCGCCGGAGCGATTCCACGTCGAGGTCTGGCAGAACGGTGCGTGGACCCCGGTCGATGGAGAGACGCACACGCCCGAGCAGCCCCTCGGCAACGCCCTCAACGAAGCCCGCTTCGAGCCGGTCGAGACGGCGAAACTCCGCATCGTGTTCACCCACCGCGGCGCGTCACGCAGCGGCGTCTCGGAGGTCTTCGTGTGGGAG